>NZ_JAKJTA010000010.1:0-203073 GCF_050337555.1 Vibrio profundum | reverse complement strand
CATGACACAAGCACTCAAAGGATGGTGTCGTCTAGCGAAATCAACACGAGTTCTCTCCCTATGTAACTTTGCTGATGCTTTATGGGATAGAAGAGTCGGTATCTGTAACTATGCAAAATATAAGCTAACGAATGCTCGGGTTGAAGCTGGGAATGTTTCTATAGGTTTACTCAGAAGAAGAGCCCGAGGCATCAGAGATATAGATTACTTCAAACTGAAGATCAGACAAACATCCGTACCTGATACTCATTCAACCTTTTATCCAAATATCAAGCTCACTTAAGCGGAGAAGAGCCCTTGAAGTTATCCAAAGTGGGTTCATTTCTTGTAATAAGATATACATTGGTTGGCTATACTATGTTCACTTCTGAGCAAGTGTTGGGGTCTTTTTATGAAAAGTTTAGCATGGTTGATAGTGCTGCTAGCGATACTACACATGCGCTATTTACTCCCCCAAAATTAGGCAAAGATCGGAAGAAGGTAGTAATAGTCGAATACGATCAGGCGCTAAGCATGCAATTGCATATTTTATCTTAAGCCTCTTAACGATAGCACTAGTGTTTACGGTAGATAGGCTTTCAGGGTGGACAAATGTAGAGAGAAGTTCTTTTACTATTGTGATGGTATTTTGGATTTTATTTATTATAGATAAAATTCTTTATCTTGCTGAAACTTGCATGTATTTTACATTTGATAGGATTTTCGCGTATACGTATATAGAGTTCAGGCCCTCTTACTTAAATCTTTGTGCTTGGACTTCTTTGGCCTATCTGGCGCTACACATTAGTTATAAATACGGTATATTGGGGCTCTCCGTTGGCGTTGTACCTATAGCCCTTCTTAATATCTTTCCCCATCTGGTTTACGCAAAGAACACAGTAAAGAAATAAAGAATCACTTCTAAGTATGCGTGTTCCTCCCCAACGTTACATTGCCCCTAAACGAGTTTCATCTTTAGCTCAGCGAATGCTGCTGAGCCAAAAACTTCCCCTCAAAAACTAATCCGAAATGTTGGCCAAATTAGCCGCTACTACAGCAGGTTTTACTGAAGAACATAGAATATTATAATCGGACAAGAAGGCACAGTGCTCTTGGGTATCTAACCCCAGTAAACTTAAACTTTGATAGAAAATGTCGCTTAACGGTGTGTCCCGCCTGGCTAGATCAGAATGCTTCCCAATAATATATCACGAGCTAACTTTACATACTTTTTGCGATTATGGTAGTGTATTCGTCCAGATGGTGAGTACTTCATATTTAACTAAATGATTCAGATTTCAGCATTTTTAACCACGATTGCACCGATAGCCCTATCCCCCGGAGTCGGGTTTACTCTAGCACTATCTAATACAACTCGTGATGGCTTAAAAGGCGTGCTTCCTATCATTGGTGGTACGGCTTTAGGAATATATTCTCATGCAATTTTAGTTGGTCTTGGGGTCACGCAAGTTCTCTCAAGCAGCAAAATTCTGATGGAAGCTATTCATTTTTCCGGATTGGCTTTTTTACTATGGTTGGCAATAAAACTCTTACTTAACGGCAGTCGTACATTAATGGGCCGTTTTCGTCCAGTCGATAAATCATATCGGTTTCGGGATGCTTTCTACCTAAATTTGCTAAATGTAAAAGCAATTGTCCTGTACCTTACAGTAGTCTCGCATTTTGCTGGCAACAATTTTGGAAATTATCTAATACTATCCTCTTTGCATATTTTGGTCATGTCTAGCTGGTTGCTATTGAGTAGTTTTTTAATGATACAAGCAAAAAGAAAGTTCAAGGTTAACTTGGTAAGTGGCCTCGTAAGCTGCATAGGAAGCGTGACTTTATTTTCAGTTGTTGGAAGTGATTTATTTTCACGCTAAGAAACTTATGCCCAAGCCTGCTGGGTTGTTACGGAAAGGCTCTGAGCCAAGTTTACCAACAAAAAGTAATCTGAAATAAGTAAATATCCATAAGTATTTCAACGCACTTTCACTATACTACGTTCAGGGATGAGTTCGTGACGGAGCTTTTTGTGAAAATTCTGGCTTTACTGACAGTACTGTTAGCGATACTCCATATGAGATATTTACTTCCTAAAATTAGGGAGAGGTTACATCGCGGGCTTAAACCTAAGGTAAAGCGAGATTGGATGTATCTCGTTTTAGTACCTTTTTTTATGGTAAGTGTAGGGTTAATTAACCTCACCCCAGATTTAATAAGGCTGGAAAAATGTTTGTTTCTTATTGTGATTGGCCTTTGGTTTGTGTTTGTTTTAGATGATTTTTTTTATGTGGCCGAAATTTACAAGAACAGAGACTTTAAACCGTCCTATTTGTATTTCATTCATTGGACATCTTTCAGTTACTTGTTTCTACACTTTGGTTTTAAACTTGATTATTTAGCAATCCCTATAGTCGCTGTGCCAGCAACCCTCCTCGGTATGTTTTCTCACTTGGTTTATGCAAATAAGGGCTAAACCGCTGGCTGGGCCAATATATCTTATGTTTTCCCTCACCTCGGCCAACACACCCCCTAGATTTCCTTATCTGAACAGACAGTGCTTGGGTTTGTTTTCTAACTCGCTTCTGTCCAGAACTGAGCCAAAATCGGCTAAAAGTGATCAAACTTTATTGTCACCCAAAAGCTATCGTCAGTACGGGGAGCAACGAAAAACGATCAGACTTTAGTAATCTACTAAGCGTTTCTTTTTTTGGGGGGAAATACCGATTTTATGATCAAACTTAATTATACTCCGACAGCTACCACTCAGAGTAAACCGCCTAGTCCCCAAACCACACCATCAAAAAAGCCAGCAACACAAGGCTACTGGCTTTTCCTATATTTTACCGATTTAAACTAAACACCTTAAGAGATGGATCTTAAACGATAGGTCTTTGACCTCTGCTGGCGAGTTTTAGTAATACGCCATCAGCTACATTGCCTGCGACTCCAACAAGTTTGTCAGCCAGCTTTTTCTTACGCACGTAACGCAAAGATAAGACGGTTTTGTCTTTGCAAGCATCCACAACCAATTCATCGGAAGTGCTGACATGATCGGCTAAGCCAAGTTTGTGCGCTTGAGTCCCATACCAGTGCTCGCCCGTCGCGACACTATCAAGATCTAGCTCTGGGCGATGATCGCGGATGAAATCTTTAAACAAGTCGTGGGTTTCTTCCAACTCTTGTTTGAACTTCTCGCGTGCTTTGTCGCTGTTCTCACCAAACATGGTTAACGTTCGTTTATATTCACCAGCGGTGAGCTGTTCAAACTCAATGTCATGTTTTTTCAATAGTTTATTGAAGTTCGGCAGTTGAGCAATCACACCAATTGAACCCAGAATGGCAAACGGTGCGCAGACAATTTTATCCGCGATACACGCCATCATATAGCCGCCACTAGCAGCCACTTTGTCGACAGCAATCGTGAGTGGTAAACCTGCCGTTTTAATGCGATCTAGCTGTGATGAAGCTAAGCCATAGCCATGCACCATGCCACCACCAGACTCTAGCCTTAATAGCACTTCGTCTCCTTCACGTGCTACGGCCAAAATAGCGGTGATTTCTTCACGCAGCGAAGAGACTTCTTTGGCATCAATACTGCCGTTAAAGTCGAGCACAAACAGGTGCGGTTCTCGCTTAGAGTCTAGCTCACCGTCTTTCGCCGCTTGTTTGATTTCTTTTTCGCGTGATTTATTTTTTTCTTTCTCGCTTTTTTTCTCAGCTTTATCACGCGCTTTAAGAAAAGCTTCGTCGTGCAAGTGATGCTCTAACTGCTCCACCGTATGCTGATGATGTTCAGTGAGGTTAGTCACTTCCAGTTCACCCTTGGCCGCACCACTTCTGCCGCTAGCCGCTTTTGCGATCACCAGTACAGCAATCACTGCCACAACCAAGGTTGCGATCTTGGCTAGAAACAGCCCATAGTCCAACAAAAATTCCAATGCGATATCCCCAATTATACGAATTAGTGTATTGTAACCATCTCATCATACTAAATAGAAAGAAAATGAATAGATAAGCGAATAAAATCGACCTATTTATTTCAATTATAAGGATGCTCACATTGAACTACTCTGTCTCTGACCACGCCCTAAACAATAAAGTTATTCTTATCACAGGTGCCGGGGCTGGTATCGGTAAGCAGGCAGCGTTGCATTATGCCAAACACGGCGCAACCGTCATTTTACTCGGGCGCACTGTTGAAAAGTTAGAACAAACGTATGATGAGATTGAAGCGGCAGGCTACCCACAGCCAGCCATCATTCCACTTGATATGAAAGGCGCAAGCAAGCAGCATTATCAAGATATGTCTGAGACCATCGAAGGACAATTTGGGCGCTTAGATGGCGTACTTCACAATGCGGGTGTGCTGGGCGACCTTGCCCCGTTTGAACAAATTGACGAAGCGACTTTCGATAATGTGATGCAAGTTAACGTCAAATCTCAGTTTATGATGACGCAGGCTCTTCTGCCTCTCTTACGTCTATCAGATGATGCACGTATTGTGTTCACCTCTTCGACTGTCGGCCACATTGGCCGCGCATTTTGGGGCACTTATGCTATTTCAAAATTCGCCACTGAAGGCATGATGCAAGTGTTGGCCGATGAACTCAGTGACTCGTCCATTCGCGTCAATGCCATTAATCCGGGCGGCACCCGTACTAGTATGCGCGCTAAGGCCTTCCCTGCTGAAGATGCCGGTTTGCTCAAAACTCCTGAAGATATCATGCCTCTATATGTCTATTTAATGGCGCCAGAAGGGAAAGAAGTGAATGGCCAGTGCATCGACGCACAGCCAAAAAAGTAGCAAAGAGATAGAAAAACCACCGAAAAATTTTTAATTCTTCTTTTCAAGACCTTGCCTATGCCTCGTCTTCTCGACAAGGCATTTTGCTTTTCAGCCCTCTTGAATCCTTTTCTTAACGCAATATACTGTATATATAAACAGGTATATTGCGATGCATGATTTAATCAACCAACTAAAAGATAAACATCTGATTTGGCAGGGGTATAAACATAGCTCCACCACTGAATACTTGCCGACTGGCTTTGACACCCTCGACGAAAAATTAGGGGGCGGCTTTCCACGCCATGGGGTCGTGGAAATTCAATCTCAACTTGGGATCGGTGAGCTGCGCCTACTTTCTCCACACATCAAAAGCAATCGTTCAGAGAAGGTATCGGTGTTTATTCACCCTCCTGGCCAAGTGAGTGCTGAGCAGTTGAGTTATGTAGGTATCGAACAAGACAAGGTATTAATCATTGTCCCTTCTTCGGCTAAAGAGGCTCTATGGGCTGCTGAGCAATGCCTAAAAAGTGGCGTGTGCAGCAATGTTTTGCTGTGGCACTGCTCACTTGAAGTGCACCAGACGCGTCGCCTACAAGTGGCAAGTGAACAAGGAGACTGTGTGTTTTTCTTATTCAAAACTTGGCAGCGTCACACCCTATCTCTGCCTGTCAGCTTAAGCATGACGCTACAGCCTCACCCAGCAGGCTTAAGCGTGCGCATCACCAAACGCAAAGGCGGGTGGCCACAAGGGAGTTTTGTTATCGATATGCGAGACAGTCACCCTGAACTCACCCTAGCCCCGACGCAATTTGCCGAAGTGCTCCCACTTAGGAAGCAGGGCTAAGTATGCAATTATGGCTTTATCTGCATTTTCCAACGCTGCAGCTCGACCGTTTATTTCACGGCCGAGACCATCAGCAAGCCATTGTTATTGTCGATGGTAAAAACCATTGTATTCGACAGCTCAACTCAAACGCCCAACAAGGTGGTATCACCGTCAATATGGGACTGGGCAGCGCCGCTGCTTTATGTACCGATCTGCAATTGCACCCTTACGACCCAAAAGTAGAAGAAAAAGCGCTTAACGATATTGCGAGCCAACTCTATCAAGTGAGTGCTGATATTACTCTATGCCCTCCACAGGGCATCCTCCTCAAAGTCACCGATATGCTGTCTTTATATCAAGGAATAGAAAACTACTGGCAAGCGGTTTCAAAAACGCTCGATAGCCTCGAACTCCACTACCATTTTGCGACTGGCTTTTCTCCATTTTCTGCCATGTTACTGGCAAAGGCTGCCTTTGATCATATTAACACCAAGAGAGAAACATTAACTAAAGCGATCTGCGAGCACTCCATCAACGCAAGTGAACTGACGGATAAACACCTTACGGCTCTGCACCGAGTAGGCATCGATAGTATGCAAAAATTGCTAAGCCTAAATTTGGCCGACCTCGCCCGCCGCTTTGATATTGATGTGGTCAACTACCTTGGCCGATTAACGGGGCAATTGCGCCATCCGCTCACCTTATTTACTCCTCCTGAACATTTCACCAGTCAGCTTGATCTACTGCATGATATCGACAATGTTCAATGGCTAGCGACACCATTACACCGGTTACTCGATAGATTAGAGTTGTTTTTGAGACTGAGAGATAGAGTCGCCTACGAACTCACCCTCACCTTACAACTCAGAGACGGACAGCCTCATTCATTAACCTTCAGCTCTGCGGCTGGAGAAGATAAAAGCAGTCGCTGGCAAACCTTGGCAGGCTTACATATGGAATCGCTTCGACTTGAACATCCCGTACAAAGCCTGACTCTGCATGCTAAGCGCACGGGCGAGAAATTAGCCGTGAATCAAGAGATGTGGTCAGGCAAAACCACTCCGTATTCTGAACTGGAATTGATCTCTCTGCTGCAAGCCAAACTCGGCTCAGAAAGTGTGTATAAAGTGGCGCTCAGTGGCGATCCTAGACCTGAATCGGCCACTTCTGCCTACGACCCAACCACAAAATCCGATGCTCACTCGGTGCTAAAGCGCTGCCGACCAAGCTTATTATTGCCCGAGCCAGAAGCACTAGCTGAGCCCGTGCATATCCTACGCGGCCCAGAACGTATCACCACTGGCTGGTGGGATGGCGGCGGTATCTGCCGAGATTATTTTATAGCCCGCAGCGATGCAGGCCAATGGCTGTGGATCTTCCGAACTCCAAAGCAGGAATGGTTTGTTCATGGCTATTTCAGCTAACGTGCCGCCCAAAACTCCTTTAGCCAAATATGCTGAGCTATTTTGCCAAAGTAACTTCTCTTTCTTAGTTGGGGCCTCTCACGCTGAGGAATTAGTCCTGCAAGCCGATCAGCTTGGCTATTCTGCCATCGCCATTACCGATGAATGTTCAGTGGCTGGAGTCGTGCGAGCGCACCGAGCCATCCAAGACAATAACCTCGCCATCAAACTCATTATCGGTAGTCTATTTTGGCTACATCAAGAGTGCCAAGTGGTGTTACTGTGCCCAAATCGCCAAGCCTACGCAGAACTGTGCCGCATTATTTCCAACGCACGCAGACGAGCGGAGAAAGGTAGCTACCAACTTTCAGAGTGGGATTTGATGTCTATCCAGCACTGTTTTTTATTATGGCTACCACGCCACAATGAAACAGACCAAGGCTGGGGAAAGTGGCTAAGCCAGCACCACTCTGGTCGCTTATGGCTTGGCTTACAAAGGCATTTATCAGATAGCGATCGGGACTATCTGCAATATTGCCAAACGCTGGCTGATACTTTCTCTCTCCCCATAACGGCATGTGGCGGCGTATTGATGCATCAGCCAGAACGCTTACCCCTACAACACACGCTCACCGCCATCAAACTAGGTAACAGTGTTGAGCACATTGGTCCGTATTTACTGGCTAATTCTGAACGAAGCTTGCGCCCAAGGGGAAAGCTCGCCAGTCTATTTACAACAGAACACCTTGCTGAAAGCGCCTATATCGCTCAGCAGTGCCAGTTTAATTTGGCGCAGTTAAGGTATGAATACCCAAGCGAGCTTATCCCTGATGGCGCAACACCCATGGGCTACCTGCGCGAGCTAGTCGAGTACGGCAAACAATTACGCTTTCCGGAAGGCGTCCCCAAGGAGATTGTCGCCACCATAGAAAAAGAACTCTCGCTGATCGAAGAGCTCGATTACCCTTTCTACTTTTTAACTATTCATGACATTGTGATGTTTGCTAAGCAGCAAGGTATCCTCTATCAAGGGCGCGGCTCCGCGGCTAACTCTGTGGTGTGCTACTGCTTGGAAATCACCTCTGTTGACCCTCGTCAGATATCCGTCCTATTCGAACGTTTTATCAGTAGAGAGCGCGATGAGCCGCCCGATATTGATGTCGATTTCGAGCATGAGCGCCGCGAAGAAGTCATTCAATACATTTATCAGAAGTATGGTCGTGAGCGCGCGGCACTGGCCGCGACCGTGATCAGCTATCGATTTAAAAGTGCCGTGCGAGATGTCGGCAAGGCCTTAGGGATCGCCGAAGAACAACTTAGCTTCTTCATCAAGAATGTTAACCGGCGAGACAAAAGCCAACCCTGGCAGCAGCAACTCACTGACTTAGGTTTACAAGCTGAGTCTTTAAAAGGTCAGCAGTTTATCCAGCTCGTTCAGGAGCTGCTCGGGTTTCCACGCCATTTATCTCAGCATGTCGGCGGGTTCGTTATCTCTTCTGGCCCTTTATATGAACTGGTCCCTGTCGAAAATGCCGCCATGACAGACAGGACGGTGATCCAATGGGATAAAGATGATTTAGAGAGCTTAAAGCTACTCAAAGTCGACGTGCTGGCACTAGGTATGCTCAGTGCTATCCGTAAATGCTTTGATTTGGTTAAGCAGCACCATGGTCAATCACTGTCTATCGCAGCCATTACTCGTAAACAAGACGATACCAATGTCTATCGAATGTTACAGCAAGCCGATACCGTCGGCGTATTTCAAATTGAGTCAAGGGCGCAAATGAGTATGCTGCCACGATTAAAGCCCGCTTGTTATTACGACCTAGTGATTCAAATTGCCATCGTCCGACCGGGACCGATCCAAGGAGATATGGTGCACCCTTTTCTTAAAAGGCGTGATGGCATTGAAGAAGAAAGCTACCCCTCAGAGGCAGTGAAAGAGGTATTAGCACGTACACTCGGCGTGCCAATTTTCCAAGAACAAGTGATCAAACTCGCCATGGTTGCGGCAGGTTTTAGCGGCGGCGAAGCAGATCAACTGCGCCGCGCCATGGCGGCTTGGAAAAAAACGGGCGATCTGGCCAAGTTTAAAATGAAATTAATCGATGGCATGTTAGAGAGGGGCTACGAGCTAGAATTTGCTGAACGTATTTTTGCCCAAATCTGCGGCTTTGGTGAATATGGTTTTCCCGAAAGCCATTCCGCCTCTTTTGCCGTGTTGGCTTATTGCTCAGCTTGGCTAAAATATTATTACCCCGCCATTTTTTATACTTCTTTGCTCAATAGCCAGCCGATGGGGTTTTATAGCGCTTCCCAACTAGTGCAAGATGCGCGGCGACACCAAGTCGTCGTGCTGCCGGTGTGTATTAATCACTCTCACTACGATCATCATGTCGTCTGGCAAGATAATCAGCCAGCCTTACGGTTAGGCCTCAGACTGGTGAAAGGTTTCAGCTCATCAGCAAGCCAAATTCTGATTCAAGCAAGACCAGAAACTGGCTACCTATCACCCAATCAACTCAAACATATTGGTATCAACCGAGCCGAAATAGAAAACCTTGCATCAGCAGGGGCACTCAACGAACTCACTACGAACCGCTACGATGCTAGGTGGAGCATGATGGACAGTGTTAGCGACCTGCCCTTATTTGCGGACTTAATTGAAGAAGAACAAGGGTTTCCTCAAGCACCCAGTGAATTTTCCAATATGCTTGAAGACTATGCGGCGACAGGGTTATCACTCAATAAACACCCAATCCGTTTGCTCGATGAGGCCAATCAGCTCGGCCGCTTTACTCGTATGCAAGCACTGCCGTCGATAAGACACAAAGCAATCGTGACCGTGATCGGTATCGTGACGGGCCGGCAATCCCCTGCTACGGCTGCTGGCGTGACTTTCTTAACCTTGGAAGATGACACTGGCAATATCAACGTCGTGGTGTGGAAGGCTACTGCGCAGGCACAAAAGCAAGCTTACCTCACCGCCAAAGTGCTGCAGGTGCAAGGCGTTTTAGAGCGAGAAGGACAAGTCACACACATCATCGCTGGTAAATTAACCGATCTCTCTCACCATTTAGAAAAACTCCGCTCTCGCTCACGGGATTTTCATTAGATTCGCACCCCTTAGCTATTAAAATCAATAAGTTACAAAGTAAGCAAACCACTAAGAAACAAAAAATTCATAATACAATCAACGAGTTGAAATATTAGATTTTGCAAAGTTTAAAAACTTTATATTTTCTTTATATTTGTCCCTACAAAATATACTTCAACTTTATATTGCCCCTGATACTCTGCCTGCTTCCGTAACAATATGAGGTATTGTGTAGATCCTAAGCAAAAAATAGGCTGCACATATGACACACAATGCAAAATCAAAAACAGTCTTTATTGGTATTAACCTACCTGTCTATTGGGATTGTATATGGTGATATCGGGACCAGCCCCCTATACGCATTCAAGACAATGTTCGATGGTGAACACGCCGTCGCCGTTACCCAAGCCAATGTTTTTGGTATTCTCTCACTCGTATTCTGGACGTTTATTCTCACCGTCTCTATCAAGTATTTATCCCTAGTAACCCGCGCCTCAAATAAAGGTGAAGGTGGGATTTTAACCTTAGCCTCTCTCGCCCACGGCTCTGCGCCGAAGAAACTAAAAATGGGAGTGCTATTTTTGGGTATGTTGGCCGCAGGCTTTTTCTTTGGAGAAGCCATTATTACCCCGGCCATGTCCGTGCTCTCGGCTGTTGAAGGCATCACTGTCGTCAGCCCCGAACTGCAACCTTTGGTTATTCCGGTCGCAATTGCGATTATCTGCGCACTATTTGCCATTCAAAAACATGGCTCAGGAAAAATTGGTCGTTTGTTCGCGCCGATTATGCTGATATGGTTTATATGCATTGGCTTAGTGGGCATCGCCGCCATCGCACACAACCCTGTGGTTCTCAATGCGTTAAACCCAGCCTATGCGGTAGGTTTTATCCTGCATCACGGCATCGCTACCTTATTTACATTGGGTGTCGTCGTGTTAGCGGTTACAGGCGTCGAAGCACTTTATGCCGACATGGGCCATTTTGGCATCAAGCCAATCCGCCTCGCGTGGTTCTTTTTGGTTATGCCATGCTTGGTTTTGAATTACTTCGGCCAAGGCGCACTTGTGCTGCATGATGCCAGCACCATTAGTAATCCATTCTTTATGCTTGCGCCTAAGATATTACGCCTGCCGTTTATTCTATTGGCAACCTTCGCTACCGTAATTGCGTCTCAAGCGGTTATCTCTGGGATTTTCTCTCTGACACGCCAAGCGATCAATCTAGGTTTCTTGCCTCCGGTGCGCATTCATCACACCTCGACCCAAGAACAAGGCCAAATCTACGTCCCTATCGCCAACTTCTTACTATTTGTGCTAGTTATCGCGGTAGTGGCAGCTTTTGGTAGCTCAACGAAACTGGCCGCGGCTTACGGTATCGCGGTGACTTCAACCATGCTTATCTCCTCGCTATTCTTAATTGTGGTGGCGCTTTATCACTGGAAATGGCCAGCCTCTCGTGTTCTCAACTACGCGATTTTAATGGTGACCTACGACAGCCTAATGTTTATTGCCACCTCATTAAAATTCACTGATGGAGGATGGCTGCCTCTCACCATAGGCACGATTGTGTTCCTATTGATGATGAACTGGTATCAAGAGAGACGCAGGCTCAGCTTATTGTTGAAGCATCCGTTGTCTGTCGGTGCCATGGTTGAAGGATTGGAGCAAAAACGCTGGACTCGGGCCTCTGGGACCGCGGTTTATTTAGCGCGCAATGAAAACCAAGCTCCGTCATCATTGATCAACAACGTTAAGTGCAATGAAATTCTGCACGAAAGGAACGTGCTACTGACGTTCAAATATTCCGACAACCCGCACATTCACCCACTAAAACGTATTGAACTGAAACGCTTGTCACCAACCTTTTGGCAAATGATTGCTCATGTCGGTTATCAAGAAACGCTGGACATTGAACAAATCTATCAGTGTTGCTGCACTAAAGAGCTGTCGCTGCACCCGGATGACACCGTCTTCTTTATGTCTGCAGAGAGAATGAAAGTGAAACCCGTCAGCCTTTGGCACGATCTCAAGGCGCGTCTATTTATTTTGCTCAGCCGCAACGCCCTACGCACGTCCGAGCGCTTGTGTGTACCACACGACAAGCTCATAGAGATCGGCGTCCATCTAGAAATTTAACCGCACAGAAACATTCCTCGTCACGCAATAGCCTAACTTCATGGTAGGCTATTGTCGTTTGACCCAACTCAATACCTACTCGTAGATTCTAAAAGTCATGACTGCTTTATCTGTTAATTGGACGGAAAGTACTAAAGTGCTGTTCTTGTCCGCTCTGTATGCCTTAGTGATCTATATTGGCGTGCAATTTCGAACGATCATTATCGAAACTGACACAGCCATGCTATTGTTACTACTCAATATTGTTGGTGGATTTTGGCTAAAAGACAAAATTGCTTATACCATGACGGCGTTAAGCATCGCAGGGTTTCTGTTCTTTGTATTGCCCGAGCATAATTCGTTTAAATTCCAGAACTATCAACATTTAATTACCTTCACTGTCATGGCCTTTAATGGCATCTTCGCGGTGAAAATCACTCAATCTCAGCAAGGTGAACTGAAAAAAAATGTGGCACTCAAGTCTGAGTTAAAGAGCCACTATGGGCTGGCATCGATTCTAGCTTCCAAAAACGAAAGTATTGAAATAGCACAATCGTCAATTTTGCACCTTGCCAATCATTATCAAATCAAGGCTCAGATATGGCTCACACACCCACAATTGTATTGTCTCTCACATAACCCCGAATTCTGGCTTGATGCTTACCAAACTCAGGTGGAAGAGTTCGTTGCTTCTCAAGCTCCTCAATCCACGAAACTCGGCCCAAACCTAGAACTTCACCCTTTACATGGCCAAACTGAGTTACTCGGTGTATTAGTGATCGAATCCGACTCCATAGAGTTATTTAATCCGATTTTAAGTTCCCTGATCAGCTTATCGCTCGCCCGTTCAGAAGCCAACCAAGCTTTAACCCAAGCGATAGAAGCCAATCAAATGGAGAAGATGCGCAACACCCTACTCGCTGCCGTTTCTCACGATTTAAAGACACCTCTTGGCTCCATCATTGGTTCCGCCACCACATTAAACGATCAAGATATTCGCCTGCCTGAAGAAACTCGACAAGAGCTACTATTATCCATCGCCGAAGAGGGGTATAGTCTCAACCGAAGCCTAACCAAGCTACTCGATATTAGCCGCTACAGCGTAAAAGTACTGGTGCCAAAACGTGAGTGGGTTGAACCTGAAGAAATTATTGGCAGCGCTATCAAACGCGTGGAACGCTTACTTAGAGAGCACCCTATCCAGACATCCGGCGAGCCAATGCTGGTTTCACTGGATTACGCATTAATCGAGCAAGTGGCAACCAACTTAATCGAAAATGCCGCCAAATATAGCCCTCAAGGCAGCCAAATTGACATCACGACTTCGTATAAACAAGGGAAGTTTATAATGCAGATCGCCGATAGAGGCTGCGGCGTCGCTCCAGAAGATACTCAACGTATTTTCGAGCGTTTTTATCGCTCAGAAGACACGAATGCCAAAGGAACAGGGCTTGGTTTGGCGATTTGTAAAGTGATCATCAGCGCCCATAATGGGCAAATTACCGTATCACCTCGTCCTGAAGGCGGATCAACCTTTACGGTTGAAATCCCCTGTGAGATATATTGCTTAACTGATATTTATGAATAGTGACCTCAAAATTCTGATTGTTGAAGACGAATCTCCCATTCGCCGCTTCTTAGAAGTATTGACCACAGGACATGGCTACCAAGTGAAAAGTGCCGCCTGCGCTCAAGAAGGCCTGCGTTATATTGCCACTTGGCAGCCAAACTTGATCCTGCTGGATCTCGGTTTACCTGATCTTGATGGCCTTGATCTCACCCGTGAATTAAGAACCTGGACCGACACCCCGATTATCGTTATCTCCGCCCGAGATAAAGAAACAGACAAAGTACTAGCACTGGATGCGGGTGCTAATGACTACCTCACTAAGCCTTTTGGTAGCGAAGAGCTACTGGCTCGTATCCGAGTCGCTCTGCGCATCAACGCTCACCAAGCCAACCAAGAAGTCAGTAGTTATCAGTTTGGTGACGTTGAAATAGACTTAGCCATGCAAACCGTCACCCGCCAAGGTACATCGATCAAGCTCACCCCCAAAGAATTTAAAATCCTCGCTTTTATGGCCAAAAATATGGGTAAGGTACTCACGCACAAGCAGATTTTAAAAGAAGTTTGGGGTGGGAATTATACTGAGCACGCACACTATGTGCGCATTCATATTGCTCAGCTTCGACATAAAATTGAGCATTCTCCTGCTCAGCCCAAGCATATCGTCACTGAAAATGGCGTCGGTTACCGCTTAATTACCGATCACGAATGATACCTAAAACGGTGAGATCCTGACTCAGCTCTCACCATCACAAGTAAACCCTCTGTTTGATCAGTCCTTAAGTTGATCGGTCCTTAATACGCGCTAATTGAGGCCATGCTTCTTCATGATCTCGTTGTAACTTCCTGAGTCTTTCATTGTTTTAATTTGCTTATTAAATTCATCAAGATACGTTTGAACATCAGGGTAATTTTTTGAAGCCATCAAGAACAAGCCACCTGTCGTAAACGGTTTCGCTAGAGAATCGAAATCTTTCAAATCAAGTTTTTTATTATCGTTAATAAACGCAATACCAACTAAGCGACTCAATGGGACAAAATCCGCCCGCCCAGCTTTAAGTTTCTGGAAGCAATTTTCCAGCTGTTTAGCTCGAGTCAAACGCACCGTCTTATCATCAATCAAATGTTGAATGGAACTTGGCGTATAGCCCAGTGGCAAACATGCTGTCGTGCCCTTCAAGTTATCCACGGAGAGTGTTGAACCTTTGGCAACAAACGCGACAGTATTGGTGGTAAAAACCGCTTCACTAAACAAAAAATCTTTCTCGCGCTCTGGAGTTTTCAAATACGGAAAGGTCGCAAAATACTGTCCCTTCAGTGTGCTGTCGTAGCCACGTTTCCAAGGTTGGAATGCTATATCAACACTACTGACACTTTTCATTCCTTTAAAAGCAGCTTCAATAATATCCGTTGCCACGCCCCGATTTAACAGCTTTTTACCTGTGAATGGCGGATACTGATCGCCCGTGACCAACTTGATATCCGCCGCGTACACCGACGCACTAAAACAAATTAAAGACCCTAGTAGTATTAAAACTCGCATATCGACATCCCTTCTTTATAGTTAAATAAAAAATAGATATGCTTAAAAAATACGTCAAACTTATAAATAGGGAAGATAAGTGCTATACGCACGGTTATTCATGAAATGCTTATTACTATTAATGTGTTAGCTTATTTTAAAAAAAGTTCATATATTAGAGATCATTCCCTTAATTAGAGAGTAATCATGCACATTACACCGATTGGCTCACACCTCGGCGCGCAGATTACTGACGTGAAACTCAATAATCTACCTCCTGAACAATTCCAACAGATTTACCAAGCTTTTCTCCAATATAAAGTGCTGTTTTTCCCCAAACAAACATTGTTAGCTCAGCAACACTTAGCTCTTGCACGCGCTTTTGGTGAACTAGAGCCTGTACATCCGTTTTTCCCTCATCTTGCCGAAGCAGATCAAGTCATCGTGCTCGAAGTTGGCCCAGGTAAACCTCCGGGAAAGAGTTTCTGGCACACAGATCTAAGCTGGCAAGCCATCCCTTGCAAATGTTCGCTACTACATGCTCACGCATGTCCTGAAGGAAAAGGAGATACCATTTGGAGCTCGATGGAAGCAGTATGGCAGAGCCTTCCTGTCAATGAGCAGCAGCAACTAAGGAACTTCACGGCATTACACCAGCTGCACGCATTTGAGGGAAGTCGCTATGATAGCATCGACCACGAAGGCAACAGTAAAGTTGCCACCGCCAGCCGCAATATTGAGCCTGTTCTCCACCCAATGGTGATTCAACACCCTGAGACTGGTAAAGAATCCCTGTTTATCAACGAACAATTCACTTCACATATTATCGGCCTTGATCCACAAGACAGTGAACGGATACTCACTAGGCTTTTTCAAATGGCTCGTAAAGAAGAATTCCAAGTCCGTTTGCAATGGCAAGTTGATACGCTAGCGATTTGGGATAACCGATGTACTCAGCACCTAGCAATCACAGATTATGGCGAACAGCCAAGACGATTGCACCGAGTGAGCGTCCAAGGCGAGCGATTACTCGCGACCAGCCTCGGCAGAGAAAAGTGAAATAAAGAGAAAAAAGTTAAGAAAGGATTTGCCGCATGCGCTCTTGTACGACTTCTACCAGTAAGTCGGGCTGAAACTTGGATATAAACCGATCACAGCCCACTTTTTCAACCATAGCCTCATTGAAGCTACCACTTAAAGAAGTGTTTAATACTATATGTAAGTCTTTCATACGCTGATCGTTACGCACTTCGAATGTCAGCTTATAGCCATCCATTTCCGGCATCTCAGCATCGGTAATCATCAGTAGGATTTGATCCGTCACTGTTTTACCGCCATCAGCCCAAGATTGTAATAAGTGCAGCGCTTCAAGCCCGTCTCGGCATTCAATGATATTGAGCCCTAACTGAGATAGCGTCCCTTTTACTTGTGAGCGTGCCGTTGACGAATCGTCCACTATCAAAACATTTCTGCCGTTGATTTCTTGGGAAAGATTACTATCGAGTACACCTTCCGATATGGAGACATCGTAATCTACGATTTCTGCCAGTACTTTTTCGACATCAATAATTTCGACAATTCTCGGCTTATCGTCGTCTTGGATTTGGGTGATTGCCGTCAGGTAAGTGGCACGGCCAGTGGTCTTCGGCGGAGGCTGAATTTCAGTCCAAGCCGTGTTCACAATATTTCGCACCTGCCCTACTAAGAAACCCTGCACACTTCTGTTGTATTCCGTAATGATCAAGTTTTCCTCTTGCTCTTCTATTCGAGAAGGTGGAAAACCGATGGCACTTCTGAGATCAATCACAGGTACAGCCAAGCCTCGCAGAGATGCTACCCCAGTAATATGGTGATGGGAGCCCGGCATTTTAGTTAGCATAGGGAGTTTAATCACTTCCTTCACCTTAAACACATTGATGGCGAAGATCTGCAAACTATTCAAACTAAACAATAAGAGTTCGAGTCTATTTTCTCCAACCAAATTCGTGCGCTGGTCAACGGTATTTAACACTCCAGACATGTGGGCACCTACACAATCGTATCTATATCAAAAATAGCCCATAGCAGCCTGCTAAGACAGAAAATTCACTTAATATTCGTGTGATCGAAATACGTTAACCTTCCACTACACGCATCAAAAGCTGCCCATCATACAACGCCTGCTTAATTAAAGCGGCGCCTGGCATAGTCGCTTGCTTGTAGAATCGGGATTCCACAATCGACAATTGTTGATGATAAGAAGGGTGAGTTTGCTGGTCAACGCACTGTTGGATTGCGGGGTAGAGAATATGTTTTGCTTGATTAATCACCCCACCAATCAGTATCTTCTCGGGGTTGAACAAATTCGTCACAATCGCAACTGCCCTACCCAAATAACGCCCCAAAGTCTCAATGATATCCACCGCTAAATGATCCCCCTCCTCTGCCGCTTGGCAAATGGCTTCAATGGTGATGTCAGCGTACTGAGACAACTGAGACGATTCTCCTGCAGCAATCCGACTCATAGTGTGCTCACGAATGGCTTGCGAACTGGCGACCGTTTCTAAGCATCCTCGGTTACCGCAATGACATTTAAGGCCATTTGGATCAATTTGGATATGACCTAACTCGCCAATGTTGCCAAATCGGCCTTGTAAGACCTCACCATCAAGAATAACGCCTGCGCCGACCCCATGATGGATAGAAATGAGAATCGAGTTGTCTGTGTCTTGTGAGTGGCCAAATAACTTTTCAGCCAGTGCCCACGCTCTAGTGTCGTTAGCGACAAACACAGGCATCCCAGTCGCCTTAAAAATCTCAGGGCCTAATGCGAAGTTTTCGACATTGAAATGGGGCATGCGCAGCACGACTCCTGCCTCCGAGTTAACAAGCCCAGGTAAGGTAATCGCAATACTTGTGACCCGCTCTAACTGATCTGCATAAGTTTGAAAAAAATCATCTATTTCATGAAGCAAACGAGCAAGGAGATCATCTTGATCTACTTCGTGGATGTCAATCTTGGTGTCAATCAACACATCTCCGCCCAGCTCATGCAGTGCGAGCGTCAGATAACCACGCCCTAATCGCATCGACAAAAATTGCCAACCGCGATTATCGACCTGCAGCCCGATTGCGGGGCGTCCGCGACAAATCGCTTCTTGCACCGTCGTTTCATGTACAAGGTGCGCTTCAATGAGCTCACGGGTAATTTTGGTAATACTCGCAGGGGCTAAACGACTCTGCTTAGATAAATCAATCCGGGAAATTGGACCATTTTGATCAATGAGTTTATATACACGACCAGCATTGACCTGTTTGATATGATCAATATGGCCTGGGTGCGCCATGTACATTCGATACTCCGACATTCGATAACCCGGTAATTTTTTTACTTTGCGAACTAATTGTGAAGCCTTTTACTGGCTGAGCGTGATAGGTGTCACGTATAAATCCTCTACCTTCGCTCCCCTAGCCAACAAGCAACTAGTATTTAACAAAAGTCACCACATTCAGTAACAAATTTCGCGTCACGCAGACTCGATACGCAAGTGATGGATTAACTCAACTTACACCCAATTCTGGAGCGTATACTGATAATCAATAAGTTATTCCCTATAAACGGATTTAGGATATGCCCCACTCACCTAGGAGAAAATAATGACCACTACGCTTAGGCGGACAAAAATAGTGACGACACTCGGGCCCGCTACCGATAAAGATGACAACTTAGAAAGAATCATCACCGCGGGGGCAAATGTAGTCAGACTGAACTTTTCACATGGCTGTGCACAGGAACATAAACGGCGAGCTGAACAAGTCAGAGAAATTGCTGCCAAGCTTGGTACACATGTCGCTATTTTAGGTGATTTACAAGGCCCAAAGATCCGTATTTCCACGTTTAAAAATCAAAAAATCACGCTTAAAGTGGGGGATAATTTCACTTTGGATGGCGACCTTGAGAAAGAACAAGGCCATCAACATGCGGTGGGGATCGACTACAAGGACCTTCCTAAAGATGTGACCTCTGGGGATTTATTATTGCTAGACGACGGCCGAGTACAACTCAAGGTGACTTCCGTCAAAGGAAACCAAATTCACACCCAAGTGGTGCTTGGCGGTCCATTATCCAACAATAAAGGCATCAACAAAAAAGGCGGTGGATTATCTGCCGAAGCACTAACAGAAAAAGATAAGCAAGACATCCAAGTTGCCGCAGAGATTCAAGTCAACTACCTTGCTATTTCGTTTCCCCGTAATGGCGCGGACATGCAATACGCGCGAGATTTGGCCGTAAATGCAGGATTGCATGCAAAGTTAGTGGCCAAAGTCGAACGTGCTGAGACCGTCGAATCCGAGGCCAACATTGACGACATTATACTGGCCTCAGATGCTGTTATGGTCGCTCGCGGCGACCTTGGGGTAGAAATTGGCGATCCAGAACTGGTTGGGGTACAAAAACAGCTAATCAGACACGCGCGACGCCTCAACAGAACTGTGATCACTGCGACGCAAATGATGGAATCTATGATAGAGAATCCAGTCCCTACCCGCGCAGAAGTGATGGATGTGGCCAACGCCGTGCTCGACGGCACGGATGCGGTCATGCTTTCAGGTGAAACGGCTGCGGGAAGTTACCCTGTTGAAACCGTGACATCAATGGCCGAAGTCTGCTTAGGGGCCGAGAAAATGGCGTCGATCAACCGTTCGACCTACCGTATCGATCGCACATTCCAATCAGAAGAAGAAACCATTGCGATGTCGACCATGTACTCTGCAAACCATTTACAGGGCGTCAAAGCCGTGATCACTTTAACTGAATCAGGCAAAACTGCGTTAATGATGTCTCGTATCAGTTCTGGTCTCCCTATTTTTGCTCTATCGCGTAATAAAGAGACACTCGCTCTGACCACCTTATTTCGCGGGGTCTTTCCAGTGTATTTTGATTATACGGGAGATGCAGGTCTGCCCACTGCGCAAGCTGCCGTTGACACTTTATGCGAAAAAGGTTTTCTCAATCGAGGAGAGCGAGTGATCATCACTCAAGGAGATATTATGGATGTGATTGGTTCAACCAACTGCATGAGAATTCTTTCCGCTTAAAAAGCTCGCTCATCGAAAGTGCATTCATAAAAACGCCTGCATTGAAAGAACTGTGCATCGCAATTCACGACCTATACCATATAAAAAAGGAGCTCGACCTCAATGATGGCTCCCTTTATACGCTCGATTGAAGTCGGCGACAAATCGGGCACCAGCCTTGAGTCCAAGATCATAGTCATAAAGCAGGTTTTCTTCCTTACTCATCAATGAGTTTGATCGTAGCGGCTCATCAGGTTTTATTTGCACAATAAAGCAGTCGTCAGGCGGCGCATTTAAAAAGTTCTGAGTGAGAGAATACGTTTGAAAATGGACCATCAGCATGTCTGCTAGCCCAGAATCGAATTTATCACCGAGTAAGTGGCTCAGTCGATATACGTCATCAGCACCGAATAACCAACGGCCACCATTTAAAGATTCCAAGTGAAAGTGATCTTTTTTCTGCAGCTTTGAGCGCTCGACTTGTTGGAAAAAAAAGCCGCTCCAGTCAGATTTCCATTGTTGTACCCTTTGGCCCCAACGTTCTTGAATACTGTTAAATGAATCTTTGAACCATTCAACCTCAGACGCTGGGACAGAAACTTGGGAGCTTACGCCACCTTGGGGAATATCCTGGCCTTCAGTTCTAATCACAACAATACAGCGTGCATTGCTACGCCATGCTTGCTGTACCGGAATCGATGCCGACACACCACCATCCACAAAGAACTCTCCATCGAGCTCTATTGCAGTATGATACAGGCGAGGTATCGCACACGTCGCAATCAAAATGTCATACCAGTCTTGTCGATAAATCGGAAAGTAATGATCGTGATAAGACTGAGCATGAGTCACAGCAGCAAAGGCTTGCCTTTGACCTAAAACTTCCCGCCCTTTGGCTATATCTAGATGATAGGGAAAATCACAAATAATATCGAGCGCCCAGTTAAGGCCAAGAAATTGCTTTTTGCGAATATAACGCAACAGATGAAAAAACTTAGGCGAAGTCGTTAAATCTAGAATAAACGAACGCCCCAATCCACTTTGCCGAGACAAGAAGGCACACAAATTAAGGGCACCTGCCGATGTGCCATAAAACTCATGAAAAGGGTCAAAATTAGCTAAGATAAAGGCATCTAATACTCCGGAAGTAAAAATCCCTCTTTGGCCGCCCCCTTGAGCGACCAACGTATTCTTGCCACCCGTGAACTTGCTGAGCCGATCAAGATCAACGGAAGACGAAAAATTGGTAATAATGCCACTATTCACTGAGGGCACCAACCTTATCTAATACTGGCTTACGACAAGCGCACCAAAACCAAAAAGCACGGCAAACGTCACTGCTGCAACCAGCAACGCAAATTTAAAATCCTTATCCATAAAATCCTCCTATGTAACTAACAAATTAATAACACCTGTGTGAGGTATCTTCAATTATTGATGTTTTTTTATGCTAGATTCTGGCGTGGCTATCACACTTAAAAAGTTCACTGGCGAAGTAAGTGCAAGATAGCAATGAAAACAATCTCTCAGTTAATGATACTCGGATGTATGCTAGCCACCTCCCCCGCATCGGGGAAAACCTACCTCACTCCATGGGCTGGTTACACCTTAGGTGGTGAAGTTAAGGATCAAAATGATACCGAATACCGGATCAAAGGCTCAGAGAGCTTTGCTTTCTCTTTGGACAACGATTTTGACAATGGTCGCATCGGGCTTTTCTATTCCTACCAAAAAAGTAAAGTCAAAAAACTGAATGTCGACACCAATATGCAGTATTTGCTCTTTCAAAGCAGCATTCCCTATGAGTTGGCACAAGACTTCTTTGGTTATATGGGCGCAGCGGTGGGCGGCTCATACATAGATGCTGACTGGACCAACGATTATGGGTTCGCAGCTAGCATATTCGGTGGGTTCGAATATCAAATGTGGCAGAACTTATACGTTAACGGACAAGTGAGATGGCTTGGCACCAGCGTCGATGGCAATACCTCCGGAGCTTGCACACTTTCCGGATCGAGTAGCTGCACCGTCCAATTTACGACCGATTGGGTAAACCAATATGCCGCGAACTTCGGTCTTACGGTTGTTTTTTAGACAAGCGTGAGGTACAACAATAACTAGAGGCTATGATAAAAACAAAAAAATACTTGTGATGGATGAAATAGATACAATGATCTATCTCTGTTTGATTAGGCAGGAAGCCCTTTTACGACTCGACTCACTTGGCGACACTCTATCTCCGCCCCTACTCGCCTCGCTTTCCATGCCTGACTCACCCTTTATGATTAAAAACTGGGAGTAGTGTTATGCAAAGAGAACAATGGGGATCACGGACTGGCTTTATTTTAGCCGCCGTCGGTTCTGCCATAGGGCTGGGTAATATTTGGCGATTTCCTTACATGGCCTATGAAAACGGCGGCGGCGCGTTTTTCATTCCTTACCTATTTGCAATGATCACCGCCGGCATCCCTTTTATGATTCTAGAATTCAGCATGGGTCATAAAAATCGAGGCTCCGCGCCTACCACTTTGACTAAAATCAATAAGAATTTCCAATGGCTGGGCTGGTTCCAAGTAGGAGTCGCAGCCACCATTGCCGTTTATTACGTGGCGGTAATTGGTTGGGCCATCTCGTACTTAGGTCTATCTTTCACTCAAGGTTGGGGAACCGATACCAACAGCTTCTTTTTCAAAAGCTACCTCGGTTTGGGTGACAATTCACCGACCAATTTAGGTAGTATTCAGTGGAACATTGCTTTCGCGATGCTCATTGCTTGGGCTATCACCTACTTCACAGTGCGCAGCGGCGTTAAATCGGGCATTGAAAAAGCCTCAAAAATTATGATGCCTATCCTATTCATCATGGTGGTTCTACTGATCGCCCGTATGATCTTTTTACCTGGCGCACTAGCAGGGGTGAACTACATATTTGAACCTGATTTTAGCAAAATTTGGGATGTCAAAGTTTGGGCAGCGGCCTATGGGCAGATATTCTTTACCTTAAGTATTGGCTTTGCCATCATGATTGCCTATTCCAGCTATTTGCCTGATAAATCCGATATTAGTAACAATGCGTTTATAACAGTGCTGATTAACTGCGGATTCTCGATCCTAGCAGGTATCATGATCTTTTCGGTGCTCGGATATATGGCGCATGAACAAGGCAAAGCTTTAACCGATGTTGTTTCATCTGGCGTGGGATTAGCCTTTGTCACTTTGCCGGCAGCGATTAACTTACTGCCTGCTCCTTACATTTTAGGTCCACTCTTTTTCTTAGCTCTCGTGGTCGCAGGATTGAGCTCGCATATTTCCATCATTGAGGCCGTCACCTGCTCCATTATGGACAAACTCAAGTGGAGCCGGAAAAAAGCCGCCAATATCGTTGTTGGACTCGGCTTTCTTATTTCCATGGCGTTCGCCACCAATGGCGGTATTTTATTACTCGATTTGGTCGATCACTTTGTCAACAATGTAGGCATACTGACCAGTTGCTTGATTGAAATTATCTTGATGGCTTGGCTGTGCAAAATTGCTGATGTTCGTGACTATGCCAATAAAATATCCGATTTTCATATTGGGTCATGGTTTGATATCTGCCTTAGGTTCATCACACCCATTATTCTCGCTATCATTGTCGCGACCAAGTTCGTAGCCTTGTTTACCACAGGCTATGGTGGCTACGACCTCACTCTAGGCTGGGTACTCATGGCAATATTGCTGATACTAGGCTTACTAACCAATATATTGAGTAAACGGGAGGAATAAACTATGACGACCAGTGCTGTAATTATGATGCTATTGGGGCTTGGTATTACTTGGGGTGGAGCCGCGTACTGCATCCGAAGGGCAATGAAAAAATCAGAGTCCTGAAATCATAGCCCTAAAATAAAAGTCTTCGATTAGGAAACTACGCGGTCGGATCGTTGCCCTACCGCGAGTTTCCATCATTTAAATTCAGAGCAAACGTTAAGTGAAAGCCATTAATGAAAACAATGCCAACGATTTTTTACCACAACTAAGTAAGTCACATATGTACCGAAAACTAAACTTATTATTGTCATTCCCCACGATTGACCTTGATACAGGTTATACACCGCGCTAATAAACATGGTTAAGAACATCCCATACACGGCCCATTTTCGCCACAACCACACACCAACGGTAAAAATCAGGCTAATAAAGCTTGCCGCACTTAAAATGTAGATATCCGTAACTTCAATTGAAGGGGTTAAAGCCAATTCAGACCAAAACTGAACAATATCTTGGGCGTAAATAGTCATCACCAAAGTACCGATTAAACTGCTGGTAAAACCAACAATCAAATAAGCACTTAACCAAAAGCCTCGTTTGTTTGATTCATAAAGTGTGCTGTCTTGCATCTGTATGCTCTCATACCTAGTCATTCATCTATTCGAGCTTACCCCAATAGCATTAGACGGGCAAAAAGCTATTAAGACCTTTACCCTTAATTCTTCCCTTTGGACTTTTATATTATTTCAGGTTCAGCATTTGCGGCGCATAACTCGTCAAGATCACGATTAACAATTGCCTGCAAGTTTCGACTGATCTTTTCTGCAGACCAATCCCACCAACGAATTGCTGAAAGCTGCTCAATTACATCTGGCTCGAATCGATACCGAATCACTTTCGCCGGATTACCACCGACGACGCTATACGCCGGAACATCACCAGTGACCACGGATTTACTCGCGACAATCGCCCCATGACCAACTGTAACCCCAGGCATAATCGTTGTTTCATATCCAAGCCACACATCGTTCCCGATAACCGTGTCACCTTTATAAGGCAGCTCACCTTCGTCAGGTATTACGGACTCCCAGCCGTTACCAAAAATATAAAACGGATAACTCGAAAATCCCGATGTCTTATGATTTGCGCCGTTCATAATGAAAGTCACACCCTTCGCAATCGCGCAAAACCTCCCAATTCTTAACTTATCGCCGATAAATGGAAAGTGATATAACACATTGTTCTCAAAGTTACTCGGCCCGTCAGGATCGTCATAATAAGTGTAATCACCAACAATGATATTCGGGGACGTCACATAGTTTTTCAGAAAGCCGACTTGTGGAAAGCCTTTCATTGGTTCCTGGTCGTTTGGGTTTGGGCCTACCATCTCGCCTCCTTTGTTCATTCATATTTTCGGTAGTATTCTATACTTTGTCCTATCTGCACTTTTTGAGCTCAGTAGTAGTATGAAACTTTTCCCTGTTCTATTGACTTGTTTAGCAATCAGTACTCCAGCATATGGGGAGCCTCACACCGTAAAAGCCTCAACAGGTGACTGGCCGCCTCACCTCTCACAAAAAATGAACAACGGTGGGCCACTGTTAGATAAAATCAATCAAGCTTTCGCGCTAGAGGATACTCAGTTAGACGTACAATGGTATCCATGGAAACGAGCCAAACTATTAGTGAAAGCCAATACGGTAGATGTGTCTTTTCCGTGGTCGAAAGTAGCCCAAAGTGAAAAGGCATTTTATTTCAGCGATCCCATTTTGGAGTCACGCGTAGCTTTCTTCCACCTGAAATCCGTTAACTTCACATGGCAAGACTATAACGATTTAAAAGGCAAAACGATTGGTGGCATGTTGGGGTATTCTCGCTCAGAAAAACTAGGTGCACTAGCTACGCAGCATGATTTTACCTTTAACCCTGTACTCTCGGAAATGGCCAACTTGAAAAAGCTTTTGCTCGGCCGTATCGACGCGTTTCCTTGTAATGTCGATGTCTGTATGGGGCTTATCAAAACAATGCCTACGGAACAAGCCGCGCAACTGACTTTCAACGATCAGAACTACCTATCGCAACACAAACTGTATTTAATTGTTTCTAAAACAAACCCCAACGCACAACAAATCTTAGAAAGTTTTAACCGTGGTTGGAGCCAAGTGTCTAAACCCTAATTGAACTTCTGGCGAATCGCCTCTAAGTTTTGCCACAATTGAGCAGATTTCACTTCATTCATTGCAATGTCACATACTGGTAAGTTCATATAACCCATCGTATTGTGATAATAACCACCATTTCTTAGGTTATTTTGAGTGGCACACATCAATGACGTTTGTGCACCCAATCGAGGAGAGATTAGCAATAACCGCCTTCTCAACTTCCCTAATCGACTTTCGTTTTCTCCTCCGAGCCCAGAATCTACGACTCCTGGATGCACTGCATAGGTTTCTATTTCAGGATAGCGCCTAGAAAACTCTTTCACCCACCACAAGTTTCCCAATTTACTACGCGGATATAAGCCTTTCTCGGTTGAATTAGGTAAGCATTCTTTCGCAAAAAAGTAGATATCTCCCGCTAACATGATAACTCTTGATTGATGACCCAATAACCCTTGGTCATATAACCCTTTAATCAACACGTGATGGCCTAACACATTGACTGCGAAAGACAATTCATAGCCTTGCCGTGATTGAGAGTATTCAGAGGTCGCAACACCCGCATTCGCAACCAATATATCAATAGGGCGGCCTGCAAGCTTAGCTACGAGAGCCTCGATTGCCAATTTGACACTGCTTAAGTCAGACAAATCGAGGGGAATAAAATAAGGGCGAACGCCCGTGCGACATTCAATATCATCGAGCGCACTCACAGTCTTATTGCGGTCACGTGCCAATATCAATATTTCCGCCCCACGTTCAGCAAGCCCAACACAGGTTTCTAATCCAATACCATTGTTGCCGCCCGTTACCACTGCCAGTTTCCCTTGTAGATTTGGCGAACTAGGACATATTTGAGTGAGACTTCCCTGTTTCCATAAACACTTCCAAAGTCTCAGAATATTCGATTTAGGCGGCGTTGTTATCTTACTCATAGAAACCTCATTTTCTCGGTTGCAATTATCGTTTTCTCAAGCAACAATATAGTTGACTAGATCAACTATTAATCTATCAATATAATTGACACTGTCAACTATATTTTGAGGAAGAAATGAACGATATAATCTTACTAAGCTCTCTATTCGAGCTGATACACTCAATAAAAAGCGAATTGAATCAAGAAGTAAAGAAGCAAAACATTGACTTGGCGCTCACACATACGGTCACTCTAAAAATTATTGGCAAGTACCCTGAATGCACCCCGCAAGAGATTGCTGTCCTGCTAAACCGAGACAAAGCTCAAATCACTCGGGTAACTAAAGATCTACTTGCCGAGCAACTGATTATAAAAGAACCAAACCCTGCCGATAAAAGGAGCCACTTTTTACGCCTCACTGATCAAGGGCATAAAGCGCTCGAGAGAGTCGCCCCAAGTGAACAAAAAATCGCGCGATTGATGACTTGTGGCATGGAACAGGGTGAAATCGAAAAGATCACCTGCTCTTTAAAAAACATGACAAAGAATTTAAAAGAAAGATCGACAATTGAGACCAAGTAAATCGAGTTCAAAAACGTAAAAAAATTATTCGCGAACAGGATTTATGCGTTTCCTTGCAACGTTGATGTGTGTTGAGCACTGCTTAAGACGTTGCCTGACAAAGATTCTTCACAAATTCCCTACTACGATAAGCACCATATTTCGCAACACGATCTCTATTTAATCGTGTCTAAACAAAACACCAATGCGAAAGAAATATTGAACCGCTTTAACTCTGGTCTTAAAAAGGTTCAATAGAAAGAAAGTGGGGAGCGGGAGGCCGGGATAAAACTCGCATGATTTCCTCCTCTGTGGACATACAAAAAGGCCTGCGATAGACGCAGGCCTTATAGGCAATATTCAGAACATTCCGTCAAAAGTGAAGGTCAAAGACCGACCACCTTCGTTTCATTCCTGTTGTCATGCCACGGAGCTTTTGAATGAGCAAAATACTGAGCCGCACTATATACAGGATAAGCTCCAATCGTCGCAATCGTCAGTACTGCCTTTTCAAATTCTCTCTTGAGGTATATACGCTTTGTCGGCAAGTTTCCGTCTAAAGTAACCACTCTCAGCCCCAAAAAGTAACGCGATAAAGAGTTACCTACATAGCGGAAGCACACCCAGTGGTACCCTACGTATATTCCGATAAAAATTAACAATATAGAAATATAAAATGTCAGAATAACTGGAAGTGCCATGGCATCATTGACTGATAGCTTCAAGCCAAGCTCTTTACCTAGGTAGCTAAAGCTACCTAGGAAGATATCGCTGACTATCTGAGCAAACATTTGCACGATGGACAGGTCGATAATAAAAGCACCAAGCCTTTTGTACTTCAGTGAAAAGCGCATTATTTACCTAAGCGAGCATTAATTTGCGATTTATACGTCGCCGCTTGTGCGCCATAAATGGCTTGAATACCAGTGTCTCCGACTTTTACCAAGCCTTTAGCACCTAATTCTTTCGTCCAAAAATCGTTATCTTTCACCAAGCTGCCATCTTTAACCGTGATGCGTAGGCGAGTAATACAAGCATCTACATCGATTAGGTTATCTTTGCCGCCTAGCGCCGCGATCATTGCATCAGCCATTTCGCTGCCGCCTTCAGAACCCCCAGCTTTCGCGTTACGGTAATCTTGTTTTGAGACTACAGCCACTGCACTGCCTTTACGGCCTGGTGTCTTAATATCAAACTTAAGGATGTACCAGCGGAACACGAAGAAGTAAATAAACGCATATGCGATGCCAACAATAGGGATAAAGTACCAGTTGTTATGCGTTCCCGTCAGACCCGGCAGCATACCAAATAGAGTAAAGTCAATGAAGCCACCACTAAATGTCATACCTACTTTCACGTGCAGCAAGTCCATCAACATGAAGGACAAACCTGCTAGTGGCACGTGGATGAAGTAGTACAGTGCTGGAGCCAAGAATAAGAAAGTAAACTCAATCGGTTCTGTGATACCCGTTAAAAACGCAGTTAGTGCAACAGAGAATAGAAGACCACCCGCCGCTTTCTTGTTTTCATCATCTGCAAGGGTATACATAGCGTATGCAGCGGCTGGAAGGCCGAACATCATGAACGGGAATTTACCTGTCATGAAGTTTGTTGATGAGAAGTGCGAGAAATCACCAGAAGCAAGAGAGGCAAAGAAAATATTCTGCGTACCGTTCACGACGTGACCTGCGATTTCAGCAGAACCACCAATAGAAGTCTGCCATAGAGGAAGATAGAACACGTGGTGCAGACCAACAGGAATCAAGGCACGCTCAATAATACCGAAGATGAACGAGGCAATGAAGCCGTAGCCTGAAGCTGTCAATTCACCTAGCGCATTACCAATAGCACCAAATGCGGCACCAAAGAATGGCCAGATAAACGTTAACGCAATACCATAGAAAAGGGCAGCAAATGCAGCAATGATCGGAACATAACGAGCACCGCCGAAGAAACCTAGGTAATCTGGCAACTTAGCTTCACGATATTTATTGTGTAGCACAACCGTAATCGCACCAGCAATAAGCCCCCCGAATACACCCATACTCAGTGTATTGTGAATACCTAGCATGTCAGTAAGGATCCCTGAGTAGTGATGCCCCATCAACAAAACGGTGTTAGTGTCCGCATCAATCATGCCACCAACAACTAACGTCTTAGCGATTGCCACGTTCATCACTAGGAATGCAATAAGAGCAGCAAGGGCTGCAGCGCCTTTTTCTGCTTTAGCAAAACCAATTGCAATAGCAAGTGCAAACATCACTGGCAGGTTCGCGAATACGATACCACCAGCGGCCGTCATTACTTGAAGAAAGCTGTTTAAAACGGTGCCATCTTGGAGGGCGGTGAAGTTATAAGCGTTCACCATCGTTGGGTTGGTAAAACTACCACCAATACCTAGCATGATACCGGCGGCGGGTAGCAAAGCTATCGGCAGCATGATTGCTTGCGACAGCTTACTAAAAAAACCTTTCATGTTTCTGCTCCTGATAAATTATTAGAATTTTATGGACACTATAGGCACACCCCCGCAGCCTTATAACTAGTATCCGATGCGATGCAAATCGCTGTTGCATTATATTTCGCGGCGCTAAATATATCTTGACGTTAATCTAACTTTCTAGCGAGTTACGAAAATTAGTTCCAAAACTAAAGGAAGATCACAATCGACAACTGATCAAAAATAGAACAGAATTTTGTTAATACCCTGTTTATTAACGGATAAATAAGCATCATCATTAATTTCACCCTCCAAATAAAATAAACAGTGTAGTTATTTTATGTAACGAAATTACATTTCGGTAAATTAAGGCTACAAACAGCAACATTTTAACTAAGAATAGATTAAAGGAGACAAAACTGCGATCTACATCACAGACTAAAACACTAAAACAGTCACCTTTACCGTTACGATATTTCTCGTCGTAAAAAAAGATTCTTGAAGTTTTCTGTGGTGGTTTCTGCCACTTCTTTCAGCGACAAGCCTTTAAGCTGTGCAATATATGCGGCAACTTCGACAACATAGGCAGGTTGGTTCTGCTTGCCACGATGTGGGACAGGGGCAAGATATGGTGAATCCGTTTCTATCAGCAAACGCTCTAGAGGTAGCGCTTTGACCACATCTTTGAGCTCTTGTGCTTGTCGGAAAGTCACAATACCTGAAATGGAAATATAGAACCCGAGATCCATCGCCGCTTGGGCAAAGGGGAGGTCTTCCGTAAAACAGTGAATCACACCGCCACACTGCTCCGCTCCATGGTCACTCAAGATCTTTAGGGTGTCTTGGCGAGCATTTCGAGTGTGAATAATCAGGGGCTTATTTAATTCTACGGCCAGCTCAACTTGCTGCTGGAAGCGTAGCTTTTGCAGGTCAGCAGTTTCTGGTTGATAGTGATAATCTAGCCCCGTTTCGCCAATCGCCACCACTTTGGGGTGACGAGCATATTCGTGCAACGTATCTAACGCAAAGTCACTTTCCACATCTAAAGGGTGCACACCACAAGAAGCGTGGATTTCATCAAAAGGCGTAATCATTTCAATCATATTGGGAAACGAATCAAGCGTTACCCCTACTGACAAAAATTCAGTGACATTCGCTTGTTTCGCTTTATTAACCGCGTCTTCTAGACCAGTATGTACGTCATCGTAATCAAGTTTATCTAGGTGGCAATGTGAATCTACGAACATGTTTCCTCTTTACACTTAATGAGCCAATCGGCAATTAATAATTCGCTATTTAAGCCAGCATGGCTGCTAAGCTCCTGCATAAGAGCCCCCAGCGATTTGGTCATGGCATAGAGAGCGTCATAACTAACACTGCCAGATAAGGCCTGACAACTCGGTGTGAAGTGTGTTTCATTCAGACCAAAATGCACCTTCTGTGCATCACTGAGTAAGTACCATAACCAAGTTAAAGACATCTCTTGAGCTGCGAGTTGCTTCGCCAAAGCTTGCCACATCCCTTGGCTATTAATATATGCTAAAAATCCGTGTTCAACCTGCTGATACTCTGCCACTCCTCCTTGCTGAACAAACTGTAAAGCCTTCAAAGGCGCACCACCATTGATATGCATCGCATATAAAGGACAGCTTTTTTCTGCTTGCTCAAGTAACCAAGCGGCCGACTCACTCGGCAAAGGCGTACTGATTCGCCACTGCTGAGACCGGCTTAAAATTGTCGGCAGTATTTTGTTTACTTCATTAGCGGCCAAAAGAAAGAAACAATCGGGTGAGGCACTCTCGAGCGTTTTTAACAAGGCATTGGATGCAGATTCATTCATTTGTTGCGCGGACTCAATCACAATAAGTCGGCGGCGCGACAACTGAGAAGACTCTTGAGCGAGTTGGTTACAACGACGGATCTTATCGACAGTAATCGACTTCCCTTGCTTTTCAGGCGCAATAACATGGAAGTCGGGGTGATTACCTGAAGCCATCAAGTCACAGCTATGGCAGAAGCCACAAGCCTGATCATCATAGTTGATACACATTAAAGCGCTTGAAAGCTCCTTAACCAACTCTTCAGCGCCTAAGCCCTCTTGAGCAGATAGCAGCGTCACATTCGCAAACCGATCGTTGCGAAGACTCGCTTGCCAGTGTTGCCATGTGTCTACCAGCCAAGGGTACAAGTTGCTCATCGGCCTTGCTCATCTAACCAATGTTGTAATTGTTGCCGAATATCCTGAGCCACTTGGTCAATGGGTTGGCTCGCATTGATGATAACCACATTGTCATCGGCATGCGCCAACTGCAAATAGCGTGCTCGGGTGCGTTGAAAGAAAGACAAATCCATTTTCTCAATTCTATCCAACTCCCCTCGCCCACGCGCACGCTCTAGGCCAATTTTAGGGTCGATATCTAAATACAAGGTAAGGTCTGGGGTAAAACCTGCCAAGGTCGTATCACGTAGTGAGGTCATGATCTCCGTTGAGATCTGTCGACCTCCCCCCTGATATGCCTGTGATGACATGTCATGACGATCTCCCACAACCCACACGCCACGCTCAAGCGATGGCTTAATAACCGTCTCCACTAACTGAACGCGTGCAGCATACATGAGAAGTAACTCTGTCATATCCTGCAACTCTTCTCCAGCATGCTCTTCCTTGACGAGACTGCGCATTTTTTCGGCCAATGGCGTTCCACCAGGCTCACGAGTTGTTTCGATTTCGCCAACACCTCGCTCAGTCAACACTTGAACTAAGGTGCTTAACGCAGTGCTCTTACCTGCGCCTTCTAGCCCCTCGATAACAATAAATTTGGCTTCACTCATCAATTACTTCTCAATCTTCTTAAGTAGGCCCTAACGGCAATATTGTGATTTTTTAACGTTTTAGAGAATACGTGTCCGCCAGTACCACTGGCTACAAAATAGTAATATGGGCTATGCCCTGGGTGCAGTGCAGCCTTAATCGAGGCCATTCCTGGCATCGCAATCGGCGTTGGTGGCAAGCCGTAGATCACATAGGTATTATATGGCGTGGGAGTACGAAGATCTTTTTTGGTGATCTGACCATGATAGCGTTTACCCATCCCATAAATGACCGTTGGATCGGTTTGTAACCGCATGTGTTTGTTCAAACGATTAACGAACACAGAGGCGATGGTGATACGTTCAGATTCAATCGAAGTCTCTTTTTCAATAATAGACGCCAAGATAAGCGCGCTATATGGCGTCCTCAGTGGCAGTTTCGTCTGCCTTTTGTCCCACAAGCTGTCAAGTTGGCCAAATAACTTCCGATGTGCTCGGCGAAGAATTTCTAAATCCGTCGTTCCAGCCGTGTAATGGTAGGTTTCGGGCAAAAATAACCCTTCCAGCTGATGGCGTTCAATTCCTAACTTGCTAGCAATTTCAGCTTGTGACAAACCACTTAGAGTATGGGTAATAAAAGGTGCTTGAGCTAACTCGTGCCGCCATTCGCTAAAGCGACTACCTTCAACAAAAGTGATAGAGAACTGGTGTTCCTTACCCGACACTATTTGCTGCAGAATCGTAACTAAAGGCGTATTGGGCATAAAATCATACGTGCCCGCTTTAATGCGAGTGAGTTCAGGGTGAAAGCGCCCAACCAATCGAGCAAAACTGCTCTTATCTAGCCATGTGCGGCTGGTTAAATCCTGTAAGATCCCTCGCAGCGTGGTGCCATTGTCTACCGTGACAATTTGTGGCGATTGAATTTGCAACGACTGGTGCAGATATTGGTCAACTTGATAGTCCGCATACCAAAACGAACCACTCGAAATCACAACCAAAGCCAATAAGGTAATAGCAATTTTCTTTATCACGACGTGATATTCTCCTGAAGAAGTCGGGTGATCGGCCCGATAGAAAAATGATGATCTTGAATTTGTATGACAGGGGCCAGTTGCAATAATGAATTGGTCATGAAAATCTCATCGGCGCTTTCTACAGCCGATAGCGGAAATGCGCCGATTTCCATACGTAACCCTTGCTGACTGGCCTGCTCGAGCACAACACGTCTCATCACGCCAGCAACACCGGACAAGTTAAGATCTGGGGTATAAAGTGTCGTGCCCTTAACCCAAAATAAATTGGCGGCTGTCGTTTCTACCACGTTATGGTTGAGATCCAGTACCAATCCATCGGAATAATCGGTCTTTTCCATTTCTGCTTTAAGCAACACCTGCTCCAAGCGGTTATTATGTTTGTGACCTGCGAGCATAGGATTTAAGCCAAGCTTTTGCTCACAAAGTCCAAGGCACACCCCGGTATCCATCCATTGCGTATAATGTTTAGGGTAAGCGAAACGACTGATCGTCACCTTAGGTGTAACGCATTCTGGGCGGCCATAACCTCTTCCTCCGACACCTGCGCTAACGTGCAGCTTCAACCCAGCTTGTGGGCTAGTATCGCACGCCGATGTTAACCAAGACTGTACTTGGCTCCAATCTGGCTTAGGCAGACCTAATGTGACTAACGCCTGTTCCATGCGCTCTCGATGCAACGCCCAGTGTTGTATATGACCGTATCGAGTAAGCATTGTGGTAAAGCAGCCATCGCCATATTGAAAAGATCGATCCGCCACTGCAATGGTATCGGTTAACTTACCATCGACCCAATACATATTATCCTCCTAATAAAAAAACGGCTCAATGCAAAAAGCACCAAGCCGTTCAATATACGCTCATGAGATAGCGCTATGCTTTTTAAATCTTTTTAAAGATCAAACAGCCGTTCGTACCACCGAAACCAAATGAGTTACAGGCTGCGTACTCCATGTTCACTTCACGCTTAACGTGAGGAACTAGGTCAACCCCTAAATCTTCTTCTGGATCGTCTAGGTTAATCGTTGGCGGCACTACTTGATCCATCAGCGACATAATCGTGATAATAGCTTCTACCGAACCAGCCGCACCCAATAGGTGACCAATCATAGATTTAGTTGAAGAAACTAAGACTTGCTTTGAGCCTTCTTCACCGAGTGCACGCTTGATGCCCTTAACCTCAGCAACGTCTCCTGCTGGAGTTGAAGTACCGTGGGCATTCACATAACCGATTTTCTCACCCGTTATGCCTGCATCACGCATCGCCGCTTCCATCGCTAGAGCACCACCAGAGCCATCTTCGCTTGGTGACGTCATGTGGTGAGCATCACCAGACATGCCGAAACCAACAAGCTCACAATAGATCTTCGCGCCACGAGCTTTTGCATGTTCATATTCTTCAAGAACGACCATACCAGCACCATCACCAAGAACAAAACCATCACGGCCTTTATCCCATGGACGAGAGGCTTTCTGCGGTTCATCGTTACGAGTAGACAGGGCTTTAGCAGCACCAAAACCAGCAATACCAAGCGGAGTGGATGCTTTCTCAGAACCACCGGCGAGCATTGCGTCGGCGTCGCCATAAGCGATCATACGCGCAGCGTGACCAATGTTATGCAGACCCGTCGTACACGCCGTTGAAATTGCGATATTCGGACCGCGTAATCCACACATGATAGACAAGTGACCTGCAACCATGTTGACAATCGTTGATGGAACAAAGAAAGGACTAACCTTACGTGGTCCCTTTTCAACTAAAGCTTGATGGCCTTTTTCAATTAGGTCAATACCACCGATACCAGAGCCAATAGCCACACCCATTCGTGGAGCGTTCTCTTCAGTGATTTCAATGCCTGAATGCTTAATTGCTTGGATGCCTGCTGCAACGCCGTACTGGATGAACAAGTCCATCTTACGGGCGTCTTTCTTTGACATATACTCTTCGCAGTTAAAGTCTTTAACAAGACCTGCAAAACGAGTTGTGAAATTAGATGTATCAAAGTGTTCGATATTAACGATACCACTTTGACCTTCAAGCAGGGCTTTCCAAGAGGATTCTACAGTGTTGCCGACCGGTGACAACATTCCCATGCCAGTAACAACAACACGACGCTTGGACACGATATTATTCTCCGGAATTAATAGGTTGGTTCTATGAAGAAGGTGATTAAAAAGATTTAGAAAACACAGGCGGCTAGAAAGCCGCCTGGGAGAGGCATTACTGAGCGCTGTTTACGTAATCGATAGCAGCTTGAACAGTAGTGATCTTTTCAGCTTCTTCATCTGGAATCTCAGTGTCGAACTCTTCTTCTAGAGCCATAACTAGTTCTACAGTATCTAGAGAATCAGCACCTAGATCATCAACGAAAGAAGCTTCGTTCTTAACTTCTGCTTCGTCTACACCTAGTTGTTCAACAATGATTTTTCTTACGCGTTCTTCGATCTTGCTCATTTTTCTTTTCCTTTACAGATGTCGCCTAATGCGATGGTCCCGTAGTTTATTCAAACTATTGAAAGTTGCAAGGGGGTCCTTGCTGGTCAAACCACGAATGTCGCGATTTTAACCGAAAATTGCTATATTTTCACCGAAACCATGCACAATTATTGCGTGAATTAGCCAAAAGTCTAATATTTTATTGGATAAGTTTATTTTAATTTCTCATCCAACCGGTCAAACCCGACCTATTAAACCATATACATGCCGCCGTTAACATGTAAAGTTTCACCTGTGATGTAAGCTGCTTCAGGGGACGCCAAAAATGCGACGGCTGAAGCAATTTCACGTGGATCACCTAAACGGCCAGCTGGGACTTGCGATAAAGTCGCCGCTTTTTGCTCGTCAGTCAGTGCTTTAGTCATGTCGGTTTCGATGAAACCTGGTGCTACGGTGTTAACCGTCACACCACGTGAAGCAACCTCACGAGCCATCGATTTGGTGAAACCAATCACACCCGCTTTCGCCGCTGCGTAGTTAGCTTGACCTGCGTTACCCATGGTACCAACCACAGAACCCACATTGATAATGCGGCCATTACGCTTTTTCATCATGCCACGTAGCACTGCTTTAGATAGGCGGAAGATAGACGTCAGATTAGTGTCCATGATGTCTGTCCACTCATCGTCTTTCATACGCATTAGTAGGTTGTCGCGAGTGATACCAGCGTTGTTCACTAGGATATCCAAAGCGCCGAAATCGCTATTGATTGTCTTTAATGCAGACTCAATAGACTCCACATCAGTTACATTCAATGCAAGACCACGGCCTTTATCACCAAGGTATTCACTGATTGCGGCTGCGCCATTTTCGCTAGTCGCCGTACCAATAACGGTTGCGCCACGTTCTACGAGAAGTTCAGCGATTGCACGGCCGATACCACGGCTCGCACCTGTTACTAGGGCAATTTTGCCTTCAAGATTCATCATCTATTCGTTCCTATATTCTCAGCGACTTAAGACTTTGCAGCGTCAAGCGATGCAACATCGTTGACAACAGCAGCGCTAAGGGTTTTAACAATACGTTTCGTTAGTCCAGTCAATACTTTACCTGGGCCAAACTCTAGTAGTTTTTCTACGCCTTGCTCGTGCATTAGTTGAACACTTTCCGTCCAACGCACGGGGCTATGCAACTGACGCACTAAAGCACTTTTGATTTTAGCTGGATCGGTTTCCGCTACCACATCGACATTGTTAATCACGGCAATGTTCGGTGCGTTAAACTTAATGTTTTCTAATGCCAATGCCAACTTATCAGCAGCTGGCTGCATCAAAGCACAGTGTGAAGGCACTGAAACTGGTAATGGTAAAGCACGTTTAGCGCCCGCTTCTTTACATAAAGCGCCCGCGCGTTCAACCGCCGCTTTTGAGCCTGCGATAACAACTTGCCCCGGAGAGTTAAAGTTCACCGGAGAGACAACTTCACCTTGAGCGGCTTCTTCGCATGCTTTGGCAATTGCGTCATCCGCAAGACCAATAATTGCGTACATCGCACCAGTACCCACAGGAACGGCTTCTTGCATTAGCTGACCACGTAGCTCAACCAACTTAATTGCTGCTTTGAAGTCAATCACGCCAGAGCAAACCAAGGCTGAATATTCACCCAAGCTGTGGCCCGCTAGGTTTGCAGGCTGCTCTAGGCCTTGCTCTTGCCATACACGCCAGATTGCTACTGAAGAGGTCAATAGCGCTGGTTGAGTGCGGAAAGTTTCGTTTAGCTTTTCTGCTGGCCCTTCTTGAACTAATGCCCAAAGATCATAGCCTAATGCTTCAGACGCTTCAGCAAATGTTTGTTTAACAACATCATATTGCTCGCCAAGCTCTTTCAACATGCCTACGGCTTGAGAGCCTTGACCTGGAAATACAATAGAAAACTTGCTCATTATCAGTTCCTTAAGAAAAGAGAAAAAGGCGGCCTAATCGGCAGCCTATCGCTCTCAACTGTAATAATTAAAATTTAACGAGTACGGAGCCCCACGTGAAACCACCACCAAACGCTTCTAATAGCAACGTTTGGCCTCGTTTAATTCGCCCGTCACGTACGGCTTCATCAAGCGCCGTTGGTACGGTTGCCGCCGAAGTATTGCCATGACGATCAAGGGTAATCACCACCTGATCCATTGGCATGGCAAGCTTTTTCGCGGTTGCGGCAATAATCCGTAGGTTAGCTTGGTGTGGTACCAGCCAATCTAGCTCAGATTTTTCCATATTATTTGCAGCAAGCGTATCTTTCACCAACTTAGACAATTGAGTGACGGCAACTTTAAACACCTCTTTACCCACCATATGTAACCATTTGTCTGGGTTACCACCTCTTTCTGCCATCGGCAAACTTAATAGTTCACCGTAGCGACCGTCAGAGTATATATGGCTTGATAGAATGCCCGGCTCTTCACTGGCGCCGACAACGACGGCACCAGCTGCATCGCCAAACAAGATGATTGTCGAGCGATCGTTTGGATCACAAGTTTTAGACAAAGCATCTGCGCCAATCACTAGCACGTTTTTACACATGCCGGATTTAATGTGCTGATCGGCTACAGATAAGCCGTAAACGAAACCAGTACATGCTGCGGCGATATCAAAGGCTGGGCAACCTTTAATGCCCAACTTGCCTTGAACCTGACAGGCTGACGACGGAAAGGCATGACTGCCGCTGGTCGTCGCAACGATAATCAAGTCAATATCTTGTTTATCAATGCCCGCCATTTCAATTGCATTACGCGCGGCATGGTACGCCATATCGGCGACCGTTTCGTTGTCTGCAGAGATTCGACGTTCTTTAATACCTGTGCGAGCCACAATCCACTCATCACTTGTCTCTACCATTTTCTCTAAGTCTGCGTTAGAACGCACCTGAGATGGCAAGTAGCTGCCAGTACCTAATATTTTGCTAAACATGAAGACTAATTAATGCCTCTCGAGTAAAACTGCTTCCAAACGATCGCTGATGCGGCTGGGTACTTGTCGTTTGACCTCGTGTACTGCTTCTTCTATCGCATTAACGACGGCAGATACGTCTGCGCTTCCATGACTTTTTATGACAATTCCGCGCAATCCTAACAAACTTGCACCATTATACTGGTCGGGGTTCAGTGATTTTAATCCCATAAGTAAACTTGGGAATAGTTTTCTTATGATCCAACCCTTTATAGATGAGGACATCATAAACTTTGTCAGCTTATCTATAAAAAACTGGGCTGTTCCCTCGCAAACTTTCAAACAGGTATTGCCTGTGAACCCATCACACACTATCACATCTGCTGTGCCTGCGAATATTTTGTTGCCCTCTATATAGCCAACATAGTTCACATATTGGCTGTTCGACAACAACTGAGCACACCCTTTAATCGCATCATTGCCCTTAATATCTTCTTCGCCGATATTAAGTAACGCGACTCGTGCTGGGCGTTGTAAGTGTTGCTCAGCCAGTGCGCTGCCCATGACTGCAAACTGAAATAGCGCTTGCTCGTCACATTGGACATTGGCACCAAGATCCAGCATCCAAGTATGGTTTCCCTCGCTAGTTGGAATAGCAGAAACCAGTGCTGGACGTACTATCCCAGGCAAAGACTTCAAGTGATAACGAGACAAAGCCATCAAAGCGCCGGTATTACCACCGCTCACGACTGCGCCAGCCTCACCGTTCGCAACACAATCAATTGCTATTCCCATGGAACTTCCGGCACTTTGTCTTAGCGCTAATGAAGGTTTCAAAGAATTCGAGATACAGCTGTCGCTGTGTTTGATAACGAGGCGGGAACCAAATTGGGATTGCAAATACGCAGGCGAGCCGTAACCAATATTGGACAGCTGGGATGCGATCTGCGATTGATCGCCAACGAGTATCACTGTTAGCTCTGGGAAATGCAACAATGCCTGCACAACGGCAGGCACTGTAACGCGAGGACCGAAATCCCCGCCCATTGCATCAAGTGCAACGGTTATATCTTGCAAAGATTATCAGCCTTACTTGTTGATAACCTTGTTGCCACGGTAGTAACCTTCTGCAGTTACGTTGTGGCGTAGGTGAGTTTCACCTGAAGTCGCGTCTACAGACAAAGCTGCTGTAGTTAGAGCATCGTGTGAACGACGCATGCCACGCTTAGAACGAGTCTTACGGTTTTTTTGTACGGCCATGGACCCTACTCCTGAGTTGATTACTTAAAGAATTACTTCTTCAAGTTTTTTAAAACATCGAATGGATTCGGTTTCTTTTCCTCAATTTCTTCAGGAAGTTCGCCAAACACCATATTGTCTGAATCAACGCTACAATCCGCTACATCATGCATTGCCACTTGGGGTAAATTCAAGATGAACTCATCTTCAACCAACTCAATAAGGTCGATTTCACCGTACTCGTTCGGATCTACCAAATCGTACTCTTCCGGTGCTTCTAGTTCACTTTTCTCCCCATAGTTGGGGGTGTAAGTGAATGAGACTTCACACTGATGTGCGAAAACCTTATTACAGCGTTGGCATTCCAATTCGACTTCGATGTTAGCTTTACCAGAGATAACAGCGAGCCGTTGCTCATCCAACCCAAATGATATTGACACTTTAGCGTCGCGTTTTACGCCTTCGACTGAAACCTGTAAGCGCTTAAAAAGACTAGCCTGAATTATACCTTCATAATCCAATCTTTTTTGAGCAGCTTTAGCGGGATCAACCGTTCGCGGTATTTTTAACTTTTGCATAGGGCGCGAATGTTATCCGCCTCAGTACATTTAGTCAAAGGAAAAGGTAAAAAACTTGAAGTTTTTTTCGTTTAGACAGAAAGCGTTGCCTTGATTAAATCCTGTCCATTATCATAGTATATTCGCTTATAAAATATTGAACGTTATGAATCCTTACTCCATTGTATTAGCTTCTACTTCTCCTTTCCGCCAACAATTGCTCGCCAAGCTGGAGATTCCCTTTACCGTCGCCTCACCTAACTGCGATGAAACCCCAATGGAGAATGAGACACCAGATCAGCTAGTCGAGAGGCTGGCATTAGAGAAAGCGGCATCCTGTCCCCTATCACGGCCTAGCCTAGTCATTGGCAGTGACCAAGTATGTGTGATTGACGGTAACATTGTCGGTAAGCCACTCACGCGCGAGAATGCCATTCGCCAGTTACAACAACAAAGCGGCAAGGCGATCACCTTTTATACTGGCCTCGCGGTATACAACTCGGATTCAAAGCAAAGCGATGTGATCATCGACACCGTCGTGGTGCACTTTAGAACCTTGTCTCGCTCTGCGATAGAAAATTACATCGACAAAGAACAACCACTTTACTGCGCAGGCAGCTTCAAGTGTGAAGGTTTAGGAATTGCGCTATTTGATAGGATAGAAAGCAGCGACCCTAACAGCTTAATCGGTTTGCCATTAATAAGGCTGGTTGATTTACTGCATAAGCACGGTGTTGAGGTGCTCTAGGGTCGTGTTGAAGGTAGAGTTTGATGGTAAGCTTACGTTGCAAACTAGACTTTTTGCAAACTAGGCTTTTGCAAACTAGGTTTTTTGTTCGGACCTCAGCAATTGCAGTGCTCGCTCAAGTTGCGGATCCATTGGCGCATTAATTTCCTGCCATTCCTCGTTAGCTGGATGGACAAATCGAATATTTGCTGCGTGCAGGAACAACCTTTTTAGTCCTAACTTACCAGTAAAGGCATCAAAGCGCGCATCGCCATAACGGTCATCCCATGCAATAGGATGGCCTGTGTATTGGCAGTGAACGCGGATTTGGTGGGTTCGGCCTGTTATCGGGCTTGCTTGCACCAAAGTCGCATCGTTAAACGCTTCCATAATTTTAAAACGGGTTTCCGATGGCTTCCCATCTGCATTCACACGCACGATACTGTTTACTTCGTTTTTCTTGAGGGGGGCGTTGACAGCTTTGCAACTGCGCTTCCACTTTCCCATCACTAAAGCAAAGTAAAACTTCTTCACCGTTTTATTGCGAAATTGCGCCTGCAAAAAACGCAAAGCGGAGCGCTTTTTAGCGATCAACAGAATTCCCGACGTATCTCTGTCTATGCGGTGCACTAGCTCCAAGAAGCGAGCTTCTGGCCGAAGAGCTCTCAAAGCTTCAATGGCACCAAATTTCAGTCCACTTCCACCATGTACCGCTATACCCGAAGGTTTATTCAGCACTAAGAGGTGATCGTCCTCGAATAAAATATGATGTTCAAGGTTGGCCACTTTATTGAGTTTGGTACTAATTTCTGGCTGTTGTGCCGATTCTTCTAAAGTAACAGGTGGAATACGAATCGTATCGCCAGCTTGTAGCTTATACTCGGCTTTAATACGTTTCTTGTTAACACGAACCTCACCTTTGCGTACAATCCTATAAACTGCACTTTTAGGTAGGCTTTTCAGTTGATTACGCAGAAAATTATCAATGCGCTGCCCAGCCATATCGTCATCAATCTCGATAAACTGAACTTTAGTTCTAATTTCGCTCATTGCGACATTTTATCACTAAAACAAAATGAGTTTGCAATTATTTGCCATCAACTCGGATTTACTCATCGTGAACACTTTTGACTTGGTGCTGACTCCTGCAAAGTAGTGACTCCTGTAAATTGGGGCCAAAAATCTTATCCGTCAAACCGACTTGATCTCTGATATTAAAATAACACCACACTAAATGGCTTTGACTGGTGTCACCTTTTAAACAATTTCTGTTACATACATTTCTTCGTTAAAAGGAACGAAAAAGGGGCTCATTGATAACCTTACTGGGACTTTTTGTCCGTTTTTATCTTTTTTTATCTCTCATCTTTTCTTGTGCTTTACGACAAAGCTGATTGCCGTCAAAACGCTGCGCTGCTATAGTTCACTGCTGCAAAGAGTGTTTTTGGTTACCTTTTAAACATTACCTTACATTTTTGCGTAACTCATCGAGTAGACCCTCAGTATTGCTGTGCTGCAAACGGCGTAAGACACATCCAAACTGAGCTTACTTGTTTACCTCTACTCGTCGTCTTTATGTTGAGTAATTTCCGCCACATAGCGGCTCACAGGCGTTTGTTTCTGCTTGTGAGACTGATGTGCCCACAGAGCATCCCTTATCCAGCCGCGAGGCTGCATCGCTATAGCCATGGGATCTGGCACCATAAAAGACGAGACTAGGTAACAAGACATATAAATTAGACAATGAAAATATTACGAGAATTCTAATGAAGAGAATGTTAATTAACGCAACTCAAAAAGAAGAGTTGCGTGTGGCTTTGGTTGATGGCCAAAAACTATTTGACCTTGATATCGAAAGCCCTGGACACGAATCCAAGAAAGCCAATATTTATAAAGGGCGCATTACCCGCATAGAACCAAGCCTAGAAGCCGCTTTTGTTGATTACGGTGCTGACAGACATGGTTTCCTTCCTCTAAAAGAAATTGCCCGCGAATACTTCCCTCAAGGTTACACTTATCAAGGCCGTCCAAGCATCAAAGAAGTGCTATCAGAAGGTCAAGAAGTAATTGTACAAGTTGAAAAAGAAGAACGCGGCAGCAAAGGCGCTGCTTTAACAACGTTTATCTCGTTAGCGGGAAGTTATTTGGTACTGATGCCAAACAACCCTCGTGCTGGCGGCATTTCGCGCCGTATCGAAGGTGAAGAACGTACTCAACTTAAAGCTGCACTAAGCACACTTGAGCTGCCACAAGGTATGGGACTTATCGTCCGCACCGCGGGTGTTGGTAAAAGTGCTGAAGAGCTAGAGTGGGATTTAAACGTTCTATTGAACCATTGGGGAGCGATCAAACAAGCGTCTGATTCCAACAATGCACCTTTCCTAATTCACCAAGAAAGTAATGTTATTGTTCGCGCAATTCGTGATTACTTGCGCCGTGATATCGGTGAAATCCTGATTGACAGCAATACCATTTACGAACGTGCATTAGAACACATCCGTTTGGTTCGCCCTGATTTTGTTAGTCGGGTGAAGAAATACACGGGTGAAGTGCCACTGTTTAGCCACTACCAAATCGAAAGCCAAATCGAGTCCGCTTTCCAACGCGAAGTGCGCTTACCATCTGGTGGTTCAATTGTTATTGACCCAACCGAAGCCTTAACGTCTATTGATATCAACTCTGCTAGAGCGACAAAAGGCAGTGACATTGAAGAAACGGCGTTAAATACTAACCTTGAAGCCGCCGAAGAAATCGCTCGTCAGCTACGTCTTCGCGACTTAGGTGGTCTAGTCGTTATCGACTTTATCGATATGACTCCAATTCGCCACCAAAGAGAAGTAGAAAACAAACTGAAAGATTCAGTTCGTTTAGATCGAGCTCGCGTACAAATCGGTCGAATTTCACGCTTTGGCCTTTTAGAAATGTCTCGCCAGCGACTCAGCCCATCATTAGCCGAAGCAAGCCACCATATTTGCCCACGCTGTACGGGTACTGGTGTTGTTCGTGACAATGAGTCTCTTGCCCTATCTGTTCTTCGCCTAATAGAAGAAGAGGCCCTGAAAGACAATACTGCGCAAGTGTTGGCTGTCGTTCCTGTGCCTATCGCTTCTTACCTTCTCAACGAAAAACGCCGTTCAGTTAACCATATCGAACGCAGTCAAGACGTTAAAATCACGATTGTTCCAAACTCTGATATGGAAACTCCGCATTTCGAAGTTATCCGTGTTCGAGAAGGTGAAGAGTTCGACCTTCTTTCATACCTAGTTCCACGTAAGCTGGAGTCGCTAAAAGAAGCGGAAGGTAAAGAAATTGTCGAGCCTGAAATAAAAGCGAAGAAAATCGAAGAGCCTGCACTCCAAGGTTTTGCCTCACCTGCTCAGTCAGCACCAAAGCCTGCGCCAGTAGTCAAAGCCCCTGAAGTGGCCGCTGTAAATGTACCCACTGCAAAACCAGGTCTATTCAGCCGCTTATTTAAAGCTCTAGGCACATTGTTTTTCGGTGAAAGCCAAGCAGAAGTTGAAGTAAAACCTGAAGAAATCAAACCTACAGAAAAACCTAAGCAGGCTCGCTCTTCAAACAACCGTCCACGCCGCAATAACCGTAACGATCGTAATGACCGTGACCGCAACGACCGCAACGACCAACGTCGTCGCAATGCTGGACAAGACGGTAACAACAAAGACAAGAACCAAGAACGCAAACACGCTAATCGCGATGATCGCGATGATCGCGGCACACAAAACCAAAACAACACTGCGGACAAGATTAACAAGCCGCAAAATCGTAAGCCGAAAAACGACCGTCGTAACAAGCGAGATGACGTAAAAACCACCAAATTGGCGGAAGAAGGTCTGCAACTCGCGGCTGACGCACAAGTTGATCAAGGTAACGTCGACCAAGGTAATGTCGATAACCGCAATCAAGCGCCAGAAGTGAAAACTGCAAAAGTCAAAGAACGTCGCCAGCGTCGTCAATTGACGAAGCAAATTCGAGTTCAAGATGCCTCCATCGAAAATAAGCCGACTGAAGCTAAACCACAGCATGTCGAAGCTATGACCGAGCAAGTGGAAGCTGCTCCTCAAGCTGATACAGAAAACACAGCTGTTGAGTCTAAGTCAGACGACAATAAGCAACGTCGTAACCGTCGCTCACCTCGTCATTTGCGTGCAAATGGTCAACGCCGTCGTCGCGGACGCGATCGTCGCCCTAACCCGTTCCGTCTACGTAAAGGCGGTGTTGCCTCTCCTGAGATGGCAATGGGTAAAGTAATGCCAAGCTACGGCATTACCAAACCAACCGACAAACCAGTAGATAAGCCGGCACCTCAAGCTGATACAACTGCTGAGATCGCATTACCTGCCACTAGTGTTACAATCCCTGAAATGGCAACAGACAAGGTCATCGCTCCTTCGACTCAGCCAGCTGAAGTGGCTGCTGAGAAGAAAGTTGAAGCCGTGCAGCCTGTAACCGTTGAGCAGCCTCAACAAAAAGCACAACCCGCTCCTGTAGCGCAGGCCAATACTCAGCAGCAGGAAGATAAATCAGAAACACCACAACCTGAACCGGAAACTAAAACACCGGATGAAGTTGAAGTATCTGAAATCGTGATTGCAGTACAAGCTCACGCGTCTTCACCAATGGCAAAAGCACCTGGACCTCAAGAGATAAAAGAAATCCAAGTCGTTGCGGCGCCGTTTAAAGCTCAACGTTATAGCGCGAAAGGCGCTGGCAGCCAAGTGGCACGCAGTCAGGCAGGCTCTGATATGGCATCGCCACCTTCGTTGTAACCCCACCATTTAGCTACCATTTAAAAGGGTCACTCTCAGCAGTGACCCTTTTGTTCTATAGTTATAAAACTAATTTTAGTTGTAACACTTATTTTTGTATCTAGGCTGCACGATGAGCCCGTTGCTTGCATTAGCACTTGGGGAAATAGCTAGTTGCTGCCTTAATCATTTAAATTTTAGGTAAGACTCCATCACATGTTCGAATTTTCACAATTTTCACGGCAATCAATAAAAAATGATGTTCTGTCCGGCCTCACGGTAGCGCTGGCGTTAGTTCCAGAAGCGGTAGCATTTGCTTTTGTCGCCGGTGTAGACCCTATGGTGGGCCTATACGCTGCCTTTATCGTAGGCTTTATCACCTCAACTTTTGGTGGCCGCCCAGGCATGATTTCAGGGGCGACGGGCTCTATGGCTGTTGTCATGGTGAGCCTAGTGGCGACTCATGGCGTTCAATACCTCTTTGCCACCATACTGCTGACTGGTATCTTACAGATGGCCGCTGGGGTATTTAAACTCGGTAAGTTTATCCGTATGGTTCCCCATCCGGTTATGATTGGATTCGTTAATGGCTTAGCCATCGTGATTTTCTTGTCACAGCTGAACCTATTTAAAACACCAAACCTCGAAGGCATTGCCACTTGGCTACCTCAGGGTCAAGTCATAATCATGCTTGGCCTCGTTGCATTAACCATGGCCATCATCGTTATCCTGCCCAAAATCACTACCGCGATCCCGTCCTCATTAGCGGCGATCATCACGGTTACCCTCCTCGCGCAAGTCTTTGGTCTAGATACACGTACTGTGGTTGATTTTGTTCGCTCTATGTCGGGAAATCCAGCAGCCACGCTAGCGGGAGATCTACCGACTTTTTCTATACCTTCTGTACCGTTCGACCTGCACACCTTAACCATCATCCTCCCGTACGCCGTCATTCTTGCTGCTGTCGGCCTGATTGAATCCTTACTAACGCTTACCGTTGTCGACGAAATTACCGGCACTCGTGGCAAATCAAACCGAGAGTGTGTGGGTCAAGGCCTTGCCAACGTTACCTGCTCTGTCTTTGGCGCTATGGGTGGCTGTGCAATGATTGGTCAATCCATGATCAACGTGAAATCAGGAGGCCGAGGTCGTCTTTCTGGTATCGTCGCGGCAGGGGCACTACTGTGCTTCATTCTATTCACCTCGAATCTGATTGAAATGATCCCAGTCGCCGCACTCATTGGTGTGATGTTTATGGTTGTCATTGGCACGTTTGAATGGGCAACCTTCAAACTTGCTCGCAGAGTTCCGAAAAAAGATTTTTTCTTAATTGTCTTAGTTACCGCTGTTACTGTCATGACTGACTTAGCGATTGCAGTTGGCGTCGGAGTGGTCGTTTCTGCCCTGATGTTTGCATGGGATCACGCGAAGCACATCAACGCGACAACGAAAATTAATGAAGAAGGTTCGAAAGAATATCTGATCAACGGTCCTATTTTCTTTAGTTCATCGGCTAACTTCCTTGAACTTTTCGACTCAAGCAACGACCCTAGTGATGTCATTATCGACTTTGCCAACTCACGCGTTTCCGACCACTCAGCTATCGAAGCCATTGAAACTTTGGCTGAACGCTATAATGCCCTTGGTAAAACTCTGCATTTACGTCACTTAAGTCAAGACTGCCGAGCGCTACTGCACAAGGCCGGTAGCTTAGTTGAGATAAACGTGAAAGAAGACCCTATCTACAAAGTAGCTACCGATGAGTTAGCTGGCTAAAGCGGTAGAACCTTAATACCGCGAATGATGGCATTGGCCACTGTTCGCCACTAAACGATGACTCTAGAGATACCAATCTAGCCTCAGATATCGCTAGACTCCAGTAAACAATAAGGGCCTCACATGGAGGCCCTTATTAATCTTTATTACTCGATATATTTATTACTCGATATATTTGGTACTCGACTGGTTAAGCTTCCGCTTTTTCCTTCTTCGCTGTGACTGCTGGTTTCTTCCCGACGATCTCCACTGGTTTTTGATCATTTTTTTTCAAAATAACACTCGTTCCAGCGACCGTTTCACCTTCGACATAAGGTCGGCCATAGTATGAAGTCAGAAGTAGCTCTTTCAATTCGCTAATCAATGGATAGCGAGGGTTTGCGCCTGTACATTGGTCATCAAACGCTTCAACAGCTAACTCATCAATTTTGGCTAAAAAGTCTGCTTCTGTTACCCCTGCTGCCTGAATAGACATTGGGATATTCAAGTCTTGTTTTAGCTCATCGAGCCAAGCAAGCAAGTTTTCAATTTTCTTCGCCGTACGATCTTGTGGCTTACATAGCCCTAGATGCTCAGCCACTTCAGCGTAACGGCGACGTGCCTGTGGGCGGTCATATTGTGAGAAAGCGGTCTGTTTCGTTGGATTGTCGTTAGCGTTGTAACGTACCACGTTAGAGATCAGAAGCGCATTGGCAAGGCCATGAGCGATATGGAACTCAGCCCCGATTTTATGCGCCATAGAGTGACACACGCCTAAGAACGCATTGGCGAATGCAATACCCGCTATTGTCGCCGCGTTATGGACCTTCTCACGTGCAATTGGGTCATTGGCACCGTTGGCGTAGCTAGAAGGTAGATACTCTTTAAGCATTTTTAACGCTTGCAGCGCTTGGCCATCTGAATATTCCGTAGCGAGCACAGAGACGTAAGCTTCGAGCGCGTGAGTCACCGCATCATATCCACCAAAAGCGGTGAGTGATTTTGGCATATTCATCACTAAATCAGCATCGACAATGGCCATATTGGGAGTGAGAGCATAATCCGCTAACGGATACTTCGCCCCTGTCTCGTCATCGGTTACAACCGCAAACGGCGTCACCTCAGAACCAGTACCAGACGTAGTGGTGATACACACCAAATCCGCTTTCTCTCCCATTTTAGGAAACTTGTAAATACGTTTACGGATATCCATAAAGCGCATTGCTAACTCAGCAAAGTGCGTTTCTGGGTGCTCGTACATCACCCACATAATTTTCGCCGCATCCATCGGTGAGCCGCCACCAAGCGCTAAGATAACGTCAGGTTGAAAACTCTTCATCGCTTCCGCACCTTTCTCTACCACTGAAAGCGTTGGATCTGCCTCCACATCAAAGAAAGTTTGTACTTCCATGCCTTGCGATTTCAAAATACTGACGACTTCATCGGCATAACCGTTATTAAATAAAAATCGGTCGGTCACGAGAAACGCGCGCTTTTTGCCTTCCAAATCACTCAGCGCGATTGGCAAACTGCCGCGGCGAAAATAAATAGACTGAGGTAGCTTATGCCAAAGCATATTTTCGGCGCGCTTTGCCACTGTCTTCTTATTAATAAGGTGTTTTGGGCCAACGTTCTCTGAAATAGAGTTGCCTCCCCAAGAGCCACAACCTAGCGTTAGCGATGGTGCGACGTTGAAGTTATACAAATCACCAATACCGCCATGAGTGGTGGGAATGTTGATCAAAATACGCGCTGTTTTCATTTTCTCGCCAAAATAGCGAATGCGATCTTTATTCACGTCTTGGTTAGTGTACAGGCCGGACGTATGACCAATACCACCAAACTCTACCATTTTTTCTGCTTGTTCGACGGCATCTTCAAAACTGTCTGCACGGAACATACCGAGAGTTGGAGAGAGCTTTTCATGCGCAAAAGCATCGTCGTAGCTGACTTTCTCTAAACCTTCACCAATCAACACTTTGGTATCACTTGGCACAGATACACCCGCCATTTCAGCAATCGCTGTCGCAGGCTGACCAACAATTTTTGAATTCAATGCACCGTTAATTAAAAGAATCGCGCGAACTTTTTCAGCATCTTTCTCACTCAATACATACGCTTTATGCGAAGCAAAGCGCGCTTTGACCTCGTCATAGACTTCGTTCATAACGATAACGCCTTGCTCAGACGCGCAAACCACACCATTATCAAACGTTTTTGACATTAACACGGATGCCACCGCACGCTTGATATCAGCAGTTTCGTCGATGACAACTGGAACGTTACCCGCACCTACCCCAATCGCAGGCTTGCCTGAAGAATAAGCCGCCTTCACCATACTCGGGCCGCCAGTTGCCAAAATTAAAGCAATACCATCATGTTTCATCAAGGCGTTAGACAGTTCGACAGAAGGCTCATCAATCCAGCCAATAATATCTTTTGGCGCACCAGCTGCGATAGCGGCTTCCAAAACCAATTTCGCTGCATCGTTGGTTGAATGTTTTGCTCTTGGGTGCGGAGAGAAAATAATACCGTTACGTGTTTTTAAAGAGATAAGTGATTTGAAAACAGCGGTTGATGTTGGGTTCGTGGTTGGCACTATGCCGCAGATGACGCCGACAGGCTCAGCAATCGTCATTGTACCCAGACTCTCATTTTCTTCTAATATGCCGCAGGTCTGGTCATCTTTGTACTTATTGTAAATATACTCCGAAGCAAAGTGGTTCTTGATTACTTTGTCTTCAACCACACCCATACCTGTTTCAGCAACGGCTTGCTGCGCTAAAGGAATACGTGCTTGGTTTGCAGCCAGTGATGCTGCCCGGAAAATTTTATCGACTTGCTCTTGCGAGAAGCTAGCAAACTCAACTTGAGCCGCTTTAACACGAGCGACGAGAGTATCTAGTTCCGCCAAATTGGTTACAGGCATAGTCAATCTCCTAAATTATGAAAAATACTTAAAACCTTTACTAAACACGCTATTCGAACTCAAATAACCAGCAACTTAGTAAACGGCCTTAACGTTGTGAAAACAGTACGCCTAAGCTCACGAGAGTTCTTTGATCTAAGTCAACCTTGTCATGCTACTAATTTCTTTACCCCAACCAAATACATCCTACACTTAGTGTATTTGTTGCATATACCTATTCAATTGAGTGAACTACTTTAGGTAAAAAGAAGGCTGGCTAACATGTGGACATCAATAACCACTGGGGTAAAAAAATTATTTTCACCTAAAGGTGAGTCCGCTTTTTCCGAATCGGTGCTACGGCAATGCCTCATCGATTCCAGTCAAGATGGCATTGTGCTCTGTGTGGTAAAGAAAGACGTAGCAACAATCCAATATTGCAACCAAGCTATGTACGACCTGCTTCACCTACAAAGTGATGAGGATCATATCCAAGGTAAAGAGCTTTACCCATTTTACCAAAAATACTTTTCCGAGAAGAATTTCGAGAGTATCAAGCAAGTAACAGAGCTCAATCGATCTGCTTGTGTTGATATGCCTTTAACGCACGATCCCAAGCCTCTCCGCTGGCTAGGTATACAAATTGAGCCGATTCTGAATCTAGAAGGCCACACCACACATTTGATGCTCACTCATAAAGATCTCACCCACGTCAAGCAGACCTTCTCCGAACTCAATCAAACTCACGACCAACTACAACAGTCTCTCTCTCTTCAAGCCAGCCAAATTGCTGAGTACGAGTCACATATCCAAGCTATGTTCGAAGACGCACTCGATACCATGTTGCTAATAGACTGCAATCAAACAATCATCAATGCCAACAGTCCAAGTACCGAATTATTTGGCTACGATATCGACACTCTATGCAGTACAAACTTAAATGACTTAGTGAATAATCTCGATATCAACCTGCTCAAGACGGATGCAGGCTCTTCTAACAAAGAAGTAGAATTGACTGGCCTAGTCGGTATTAAAAGCAACCGAGAAAACATCCCATTAGTCGGCTATGTGAGAAAGGTTCAAATTAATGCGCAGCCTTTTATCGTACTTATTCTACGAGATCTCAGTACCTATAAAATGACGGAAAAAGAGCTCCAACGTAGTCAAATTGAGCTTCAGGAAACCGTAACACGCTTAAACCTTGCAACAAACTCAGGGGGGATCGGGATCTGGAATTGGGACTTTCTCACCGATCAGGTGGACTGGGATGAACGTATGTATGAAATATATGATGTTGCACCTGGTCTAGTAGAAGAAAACTATGACATGTGGAAAAACTGCGTCGTCCCCGAAGACGTAGATCAAGTCGAACAGTCGTTGCAAGACGCAAGGGAAAACCTCACTCAATTCAATGCCGAGTTTCGAATTCAGCTCCCGTTTGGAGAAGTACGCTGGATAAGAGCCGCAGCCGATATTGTCTTCGACGCGGATTCCGATACTCCCATCGGCATGGGTGGTGTCAACATTGACATTACCAAGGAAAAAAACGCCCAAGAGTTTCTGCGACACGAAAGCGAAATTGCACAGGCAGCCAGCGAAGCCAAATCAATGTTTCTAGCTAACATGAGTCATGAGATCCGTACGCCGATGAATGGCGTAGTCGGGATGTTGAGCTTGCTAGATGAGAGTGAGTTATCCCTTGATCAACACAGTATGGTCAAAACCATTAAAGATTCAGCGTTAACGCTACTACACATTATCAATGACATTTTAGATTTCTCTAAAATTGAAGCGGGGCAAATGTCGTTAGAAAATGTACCAGTGGAATTGCCTATGGTGATAGAGCGAACACTTGACGTTCTCGGATTACAAGCTGAGAAAAAAGGCATCGAGCTATACTCGGCTTACGGCGCGGATCTACCGAAAGTAATCACGAGTGACAGCGTACGTCTTAGCCAAATTCTTCTCAATCTTGTCGGTAACGCCGTGAAGTTTACCGATAACCAGAATGGCGATCGAGGGAGGGTATCTATTCATGCCAACTTAAAAGCTGGCAATGAAGGTAATCAAATTGAAATAGTCGTCGAAGACAACGGCATTGGCATGACCGACGAGCAAATGCTGAAGCTTTTTAACGCCTTTACTCAAGCAGATACCAGTACCACTCGCTTATTTGGCGGAACAGGTCTTGGCCTCTCTATCACCAAAACCCTACTTGAGCTTATGGGGGGAGACATTGGCGTGCAGAGTGAATATGGCGTAGGCAGTGCGTTCACCATTAATATCCCGTTAATAGAAGTCGAAAATCAACCTCATGACAGCGACCCAGAAGATTTGCAAGAGAACAAACTTTTATTCATCACTTCTGACAAATCGCTTATTTCTGCTTGTAAAGCCACATTAAAAGGATACGAGTGTGAAGCGACGTTTGTCTCGTCATTCCTTCGAGCTCAATCCGTTTTGGAATACGCAGAAATGAATTACCAACCCTACAACGTTATCTTATTAGGGCCTGATTTCTCGCTAGCACAGTGCCAGAGCGAGTTCAAAAAGCTCGATGAATTGAGTAGTGAATACCACAAAGTCAACATGGTACGCGGGTTAACCGCCGAGTCTCCTAGTGGAGACAAGCGAATACATAGATTGCCGTGTAACCCATATAAGCCTAGCTTGCTTATCCAAGCCATTGCGGTTGTCACGGGTCGACGCAGCTTAGAGCAACTTGAATATCATGAAAACCAACCTCTAGATACTAACAACCAAACTGGGATTAAATCTGGGCTCATTCTCGTCGTGGATGATCAGCCAACCAACAGAGATGTCATGAAACGACAGCTCAATTATTGGGGCTATGACTGTGAGATGGCCATTCACGGCCAAGACGCATTAAAACTATGGCAAAGTAAGCAATTCGATTTAATTTTGACCGATTGTCACATGCCAGTCATGGATGGCTATGAGCTTGCTCATAACATCCGCAGCCAAGAACACCAAGAACCACAACTAGGCCATATCCCAATAATTGCGGTCACGGCTAATGCTCTCGCGGATGCAGCCGATCAGTGTTTATCATCCGGCATGGACGATTACTTAGCTAAACCCGTCGAACTTAAAAAACTTGGTTCATGCGTCAACAAATGGCTCACTATAGCACCTCGCCCAAACCAAGCAGACTTGTCGGATAAGGAGAGCCCTAACGCTCCCTCGGAGAACTCCAACAATGTTGAAGAAGTAAAAGAAGTACAAGGCAGCCCTATCTGTATGCAGACTCTTTCCGACATGATAGGAACAACAGATGACGAAATTGTGGTCCCCTTACTAGAAGGTTATTGGGAATCTGTTCAAAGTGACGTAGATGAAATCACCCAAGCTCTAGACGAGCTAAACGAACAAAGACTTCAGCAGCTTGCCCACGCTGCCAAAGGCGCAGCCAGATCTGCTGGGGCCAACATAATCGCTCTCACCTTTGAAGAGCTACAAAATACTGCACTTGAAAAAGACTGGCCATATTTGGAAAAGAGGGTTCAGGATGGTAAGCAGGAGCTAGATAGGCTCAAGGTGTATTTGCAACAAAATTCAATTATCAAATAAAGGGTTATGGTCTTATGAATGCATTCAATCCAGCGAAATTCACTATCTTAATTGTCGAAGACCACCCGTTTTCTCGAAAAGCGTTCATTGGTATGCTGATGCGCTCCGGCTATGAGAACGTTCTCTCAGCTGAAAACGGGGCCGACGCAATCGACAAGCTCAATCAACACAGCGTTGACCTAGTGATCACTGATATCAATATGCCCAAAGTAAACGGACTGGAACTTATCCAAACCATCCGTATGGGCAGCACTAAAAGCTCCGCGCACACTCATATCATTGCAGTAACATCGCTTTCCGATACGGCCACTGTGTCGACCTGCATGACGTTGGAGATCGACTCCTTCCTCGTTAAACCGATCACGGTAAAAAATGCCCAAGACAAAATAAAGCTCGCGATATCACAACCTAGGCAACTCTACCAACAGCACTTGTACTCAGCAGTGAATACCGACGTATGTATGACTGAGCCAACGGCAACGAAGAAAAAAAGCCCGTCTAAAACACCAGTCTGCAACGTGAGCAGTAAGTTTTTTATCGCAAGGCGCGTTGAAGATATCAAGGAAGGCATGACACTCGTCAACGATCTCCTCACTGTCAATGGCGGATGCCTCCTCAAAGCGGGGACACAAATAAACATGAAGTTGCTCAGTCGATTGCATGAATTAAGGAGCTGCATCGAAATGGATGATGTGCGCATGCGTGTCGATGCGCAAGAGGCAGTAAATCAAAGATAAAAGACCAAACACCACCCAGATACTGCTCGAAGAATAAGCAAAAGTGACATACAATACGCTTCGAAATTGTCGTTGGTGTTAGATTCCCGCTTATGTCTTCTATTGAGTTTGCTGTATTTCTTCAGTTTTTTCTTGGCCTAGTCGCCGCCGTTAACCCTATTGGGGTAATGCCTGTTTTCGTCTCGTTGACAAACCACATGTCCGTTGAAGAGCGTAACAAAACCGCACTTACCGCTAACCTTGCCGTCACTGCCATTCTGGTCGTTTCCTTATTTGCAGGCCAAGTATTGCTAGATATGTTCAGCATTTCCTTAGACTCTTTTCGAGTGGCTGGAGGGCTATTACTGATCAGCATTGCATTTTCAATGATGAGCGGGAAACTCGGTGAAGATAAGCAGAATAAACAAGAAAAGTCTGAATATTCGAATAAAGAACAAATTGGCGTGGTCCCTCTCGCCATGCCCTTAATGGCTGGTCCCGGTGCCATCAGTTCAACTATTGTCTATGGCGGTCGCTACCCAAGCACTTTAGATGCTATGGGCATCACACTTACCATTATACTTTTCTGCCTCGTGACTTGGGCGCTATTTCGCGCCGCACCACTGATTGTCAAATTCATGGGGCAAACGGGGATTAACGTCATCACACGGATCATGGGTTTGATCTTATGCTCGTTAGGCATTCAATTTGTAGTTGTCGGATTGAAACACCTTCTACCGGGGTTAGCCTAATACTGGGCCGCTGTACTAAGCACTAAGTTAAGCACTGGAAGCAGCTCCCCCCCCCYCCTCCCAGATAAGTACATACGTAAATAGATAGACAGATAGTTAACGAACGCTCAGCGACTACCCACCAAGCGTTCGTTCCCTCACTTTCGATATTACTGCAAATTAATTAGACGCTAGTAAAATACGCAACGTTCTTCTCAAAGGCTCAGCAGCACCCCATAAAAGCTGGTCACCCACGGTAAACGCATTAAGGAAATCGTCTCCCATCGACATTTTTCGCAAACGACCTACTGGGATGGCTAACGTTCCCGTCACATTCGCAGGAGATAGCTGCTGTGCCGTCGCTTCTTTGTCGTTCGGCACCACTTGCACCCAATCATTATGACTGGCAATGATCTGCTCAATCTCATCCATCGGCACATTTTTCTTCAGCTTAATCGTCAGTGCTTGAGCATGACACCGCATCGCGCCGATACGTACACAAGTACCATCGATTGGCACTGGAGTATTTTGTTGGCCCAAAATTTTATTCGCCTCGACCTGCGCCTTCCATTCTTCTTTGCTTTGACCGTTCTCGCGTTTGACATCAATCCAAGGGATAAGAGAGCCCGCCAACGGGACACCAAACTGATCTGTTGGAAATGATGAAGAACGTATTGTCTCGGCAACTTTGCGATCAATATTCAGTATTGAACTCGCTGGGTTGGCTAAGTCTGAACTGACGCAATCATTGATCACTCCCATTTGTCGAATCAGCTCACGCATGTTCTTCGCACCAGCACCAGAAGCCGCTTGATAAGTCATTGCGCTCGTCCACTCCACCAATCCATGTTGGTAAAGCCCCCCGAGTGCCATCAACATCAAACTCACGGTACAGTTACCGCCAACAAACGTTTTGATTCCTTTCTCTATCCCTTGTTGTATCTGACTCAAGTTAACTGGGTCTAGGGCAATAATAGCGTCGTCTTTCATACGTAAAGTGGACGCTGCATCGACCCAATATCCCTGCCAGCCCGCCTGCCTCAGTGACGAGTAAACCTCTTGCGTGTAACTTCCGCCTTGGCAAGTAACTACGGCATCCAAAGATTGTAGGCTGTCATAATCGTATGCATCTTGTAGGAAAGCGGGTCCTTGCCCAACATCAGGCGCAGCTTGACCACATTGAGAGGTAGAATAAAAGATAGGCTCTATCAAATCGAAATCCCGCTCTTCTTTCATGCGCTGCATCAAAACGGAACCCACCATGCCACGCCAACCAATAAAACCTACTTTCATTTCTATACTCCATCAATTCGAATTTTTAGACCTACCCAAGCTGGGTAGCCTGCCGATATGAACTCAGTTACACCTCGAGTATCGACAGCCCTAGTCTATCGTCAGTCACCTTAACCAATCGTGATTTAAGACAATACCAAAGCGTGATGAGATTGCTAGTCTGCTCATCTTTCAAGGCAAAATACCGCTATAAAACTCATAAACTCACACCGAATACCCCTTCAAACTAAAAATGATACATACGCTAGACTGATGTTCGCTGAATAATAGACTCCACGATTTAACAGAACCTACCGCGATAGATACACGTAATTAATCTTTTTATCGATATTTTAACCTGAGTGTTGTAGAGTGCTCGCCGCATTTAATGAGGAAAGCATTTTCTTCACTGATAATTCGATAAGAGGTTCTTTAATGAAGCAAACTACCCCGCGATTACCGAGTTTGATTCAGGTTATCATTTCTTTGGGTTTGTTCTTACTCATGGCGTTTTCATTCACAGCCAAGTTAGATCTTCCCATTCAACTTGCTTTGTATGTTGGCTGGTTCATCATCATGTTTCTCGGCGTTAGACTGGGTCACAGTTACAAAGAGTTAGAGCAATCCGCCCTCCACGGCATCTCAAACGGTTTGGGCGCAGTGCTCATTCTGCTTGCTGTTGGTGCTTTAGTTGGCACTTGGATTGCCGGGGGCATCGTCCCTACAATCATCTATTACGGTCTGAAAGCTATCCACCCTTCTATTTTCCTTTTGGCTACGATGATCATCTGTTCACTTACCTCGCTCGCGACTGGCACCTCTTGGGGTTCTGCGGGGACTGCGGGGATCGCTATGATGGGAATTGGCCAAGGGCTAGGTGTTCCTGCGCCTATCACTGCGGGCGCCGTACTATCGGGCTGTTACTTCGGTGATAAAATGTCTCCGTTGTCTGACTCGGTTATTTTGGCTTCTTCTATGTCCAACGTAGAAGTTGTGGAACACATCAAAGGCATGCTGCCTATCGCATCAATTAGCTATGTAATTACCGGGATCATGTTTACCGCCTTTGGCTTCCACTACGCTGGCCAATTGGATATGACCCAAGTGGATTCGGTCATGACAGCGATGCAGCAGCAGTTCGTGATAACGCCGCTCTCTTTTTTACCTGTTGTGGCCGTGCTCGGCCTATTAGCCATGCGTATGCCAGCGTTCCCAGTCATTAGCTTCGGTGCGCTGCTCGGTATGATCTGGGCGGCAGGTTTCCAGCACATGGCGTTTATCAACGCTTTTCATGCAGCATGGGCACCACAAGTTATTGATACCGGCGTGAAGTTCATCGATGCCATCTTAAACCGCGGCGGCATGTACTCTATGCTAGGCTCAGTTGCCGTTATCGTATTTGGTTTGGGCTTTGGTGGCCTGTTAGAAAAAGTGGGCGTGTTAGATACGATTGCCAACCTATTTGAACACCGCATCCAATCAACTGGCTCACTGGCAAGCAGCACAATCGCTACAGCCTTTCTAGGGAACGTGTTTGGCTCAGCGATGTATGTATCGCTAATTTTAACGCCAAAGATTTGCGCAAAGAACTATGACCGCCTTGGCTATCAACGCAAGAACTTATCTCGAAATGCGGAGTTTGGTGGCACACTCACCTCAGGTATGGTGCCATGGAGCGATAACGGCATTTACATGGCCAGTATTCTAGGTGTTGCTACGCTCTCTTACGCACCATTTATGTGGCTCAGCTTTGTTTGCATTATTATCACCATTATTACGTCCTACTTTGGCTGGTTTGTCGACCCTGTAGATAAGACTCAATCGCAAGAACCACAAACTGTCGTATCGGATAATGAGACAGTGACTACCTCTTAGGTTTGCTCTGCAAACAATCACCGAAATAAAAAAACGCCTAACATCAATTAGGCGTTTTTTTATGTCATTTCAACACAAACTAGTTTTTAGTTTTAGCTTCAGTCGTTGGGGCTTTAGCTTGAGGGGCTGGGGCTGAAGGAACTTTAGCTTGAGGGGCTGGAACTGGGGTAGTCGGTGCCTTTGCTTGAGCCGTCTCCGATGAATCCTTTTCCTGCAGATAGATATTCAGGTTATCAACATCTTGGCCATTGCTTGCGTCAAACGTCCACATAGCACCTGTAAATGGGTCGATAAAATAGCCAGGCCAAATTAATACATTACCAGCAGCATACCAAGCACTAACCTGTGAATTAAGCTTAACCGTCTGAGTCTGGTAACCTTTTTTGCTCACCTTCAGGACATAATCACGGCCTTTGAAGACCCCATTCCCACGTTTAAGCACCTGATCCATCGCACCATCTTGTACATCTACAAACGTATGATTATTGGTACTCAAGGTTATTTTCGCATCGGAAGGCGTCGCTACAACGTGCATATCTTCAGTAGAGCCATTGACCACGGTTGCACAGCCTGAAAGCAACGAACCCGCACAAAGAGCTGTTAATGCTAATTTATTCATAATTGTATCAAAATGTAATAATTAATAAGGAAGATATTAGACACAAAGCCATTTGCTACGTCAAGTTAAGTAGATCGCAAAAAAACAGCGTTCAATAAAATCAGCTTTGCTTCTCTAAAATATACCGATTGGCTTCATCAATCGCCGTATCGAGATCGGTGCTCAATCGCTCTAGCATATCGTTGCTGACCGTCTCATTGTGTTTCAACGCTTTTTCCACCTCTCCTGCTGACTCTTGTAATGCTTCAGCTCCTAGGCTGGCGGCAACACCTTTCAAACTGTGTGCTTTCCTCAACACTTTCTCTGCATCCTTACCCATGAGCTCTGCCAATTGCTGTGCATCGTTGTGATGATCTTGAATAAACACGTTCAGAAGCAGAATTACGGACTCAGTATCATCGTTCAGCGCATCCATCATTTTTTGGAAATTGATCGGGGGCTGATTATTTTGTAAAGCGGCTGAGTTCTCTACTTTCTCAGGAGGCGAGGGCTCAGTAGCACTTTCTTGACCAAAATCCGGCATAAAAGCATTTTGTTTACTATTGTTGGGCGCAGAAATAGGGGCTTCGTTGATACTTGGCACCTTGCTAGGGGCTTCCGTTCTTGTCGCTGGCGTTTGAGTTTCTTCACCTAAGTCATCTTCCTTACCTTCATCAACCACCGAAGTGCTTACTTCGCTCACTGTGATGTGGCGAGCTTGCTGTGTTTGACTAAACATCATCACCAACAAACATAAACCGCTTAAAACAGTAATAAGACTTAGATAGATCTCTTGATGAACATGATACTGGGCCTCTAAAGAGGTAATACGCGGATAAATATCATGGTTAAGCAGCTTTTCAACCAAGTAATTGCCTTGGGCGTAATTACCCAATACATTCGAGATCTGGCCAAGTATTTGCTGTAACTCTTTGGCTTGCTCACTAGGAAGGGTTTGTGATTGCAAAAACACTTTGTCGAGCAAACGATAAACGGCGGGGCTGCCAGTATTACCACTATACAGTGCTTCTAACACGCTGCTACCCAGCTGAAAATATATCGATTCAAGATTTCCCTGTCCTCGATATTTGATCCGCGCATTGGTGATGGTGTTCACTAGGCTCGACACATCGACTTCGGTTTTAACAAAAGATTGAACATGTTCGATATATCTGTCCGTGGTGTAAAGCAGTTGGCCTATGTCGGGGAGAAAAAAACCATTATCACGCTCAGATTCTAGCTTGATGCGCTGAATATACGCATTTTGCACGGCGGAAGTCAGTTTATTTAAATGCTTGATACGAAAAGGGCTATCGAAGGCAATGACACCTTGCAGCTCACTAATGCTTTGGCTAAATGTTTCCAAAGAATGGATACTTTCTTGAGTAGATCGGTAGCTAATCGCAGTGACAACAACCGCCAACAGCCACCCAACTCCTAACCAGTACACCCAAGGTAACTTCTTTAGCTTTGTTCCCATTCGTTTCTAAATCCTTTCAGCAAACAAATTTTCACCTATACAATCATATAATCAGTTGCTGGGATAATTGCTATGCTGAAATAACAAAAAAGAGTGCTACCGCACTCTTTTCTATGATTTTTTACTGATTCCGCGTTAGCTGATCTTTAAGGTTCGGTGGAATTCCCTTAATGGTCAAGGTATCTGTTTCCGGATCGTAAAAAACTCTTTCGCCCAACAATAAACTATCAAAGGTGATATTAAGACCGCCTCCAGCTCCAACATACTTAGTTAGCTTGCGTACTATGGCGCGATCAGCAGGAAAACTCTCTTCCAATGAGTAACCTTGATCCTGAGTGTAATTTAAGAAGCTCGCACCATCGGTGCTGGTGGGCAGTTCGGCAGAGAGCTCTTGAATTTGCACATCTTCCCCTGCCTTGATTTGCTCATTGCAATATTCAACAACCTGTTTTTTAACCGTATCAACTTCCGTTTTTTCCAGTTTTGAATCGCTGCAAAAATCTTGCACCGCCTGCATCATCACTAAACTTTGCTGCTTAGTATCTAGCCCAGTTTCCGCTTGCAGGAAATCCATGAAAAAGTCCGATACTTTACGTCCGACTCGACCTTTAATATAAGCAAGATAGCGCTTTGATTCAGGAGCTGTCTCATAACTAGACAAATCAATGCGGGCCGCAATATCCATTTTAGAGATATCAAGGTAATCGGTTGCACTGATTTCCAGCCCTTCAGTCACCTTTAAACTACTGTTCGAAGGCAACAAACCGATAAACAGGTAATCGGTTGCTAGAGACTGATAATGAGCAAGCACTAAAATGCCCTCGTCAGCAAACGGGTACTTAGCAATTTCTTGTTTGAGGTGAGTCGCACAAAACTGTGAAAACGAATAAAATTCAGTGTCGCCTCCGCGCAACTCATTCAACTGACTTTGGAATTCGCTGTCTTCACGGAAAACACCAAACCCTTTACCTGCCTTGGCGTTAAACACTCGGTGTAGCTCCGCCACCAAATTTTCACTAGAAGAATTATGCTCCAGCGATTCTGATCGATAGTTAACTATAAGATCTTCATGATCATTTTTTTTAATCTGGTGTAGAATAACATTAGAAAGAGAGAGACTCATTGTAAAATTATCGTCTTACTTGGTTTAAGTTGTATGGCATAGTAGGTTATCATAAGCCGCTTTGACTATCATCTTTAGAGATATTATGCCTATTACATCCAAGTACACCGACAATCAAGTCGAACAAATTCTGGCTGAAGTTGCTTCCGTGCTAAAAAAACATGAAGCATCTCCTGAACTTAGCTTGATGATTGCTGGTAACATTGCAACCAACATCATCAATCAAAACATTGCAGCCGCTCAGCGTAAAGAAATTGCTGATAAGTTTGCTCAAGCCTTGATGTCATCTCTAGAAATCACTACTCATTAATTTGACTGGGTATCAAAACGACACATGGTAGATAACGGAAACACTTACGGAGAGCGAGTTTCGCGTTTAGTTGGATGGGGGCACTGGTTTGCCTTCTTCAACATTATCGCTGCGATGCTGATTGGCACCCGTTACATCATTCACTCGCCGTGGCCAGAAACCCTACTCGGGCAATTTTATCTCGCTGCGTCTTGGGTAGGGCATTTTAGCTTTCTAGTCTTCGCACTATACCTGCTGATCCTGTTCCCACTTACGTTTTTGATACCCTCTCGCAAGCTGTTCCGTTTAGTGGCAGTGTGCTTTTCCACTATTGGCCTCACTCTCCTTCTCATTGATACCCAAGCCTACCAGATCATTAATCTGCACTTAAACCGAGTGGTTTGGGAAGTGTTGTTTAGTGATGGTAATAGCGCGATCAGTACCGATCTACAGCACCTGTTTGTCGTCATGCCTTTGATTTTTATGCTGGAATTAGGGCTATCTGAATGGGTGTGGCGCAAACAAAGAAGATTAACTCATAAGCGAGTCGGTCGCCCATTAGCGGCGGTCTTTTTCGTTTGTTTTGTTATCAGTCACCTAACCTACGTTTGGTCTGATGCCTATTTCTACAACCCTGTAACATCACAGAAATCTAATTTCCCTCTCTCCTATCCGATGACCGCGAAATCATTTATGGAGAAACATGGCCTGCTCGACCGCGCTGATTACCTGAAGCGCCAAGCAGAAAATGAAGGCAAGGTTCACCTCGTTGACTACCCGTTAGAGCCTTTGAAGTTCGACCGCCGAGCAAACCACCTCAATGTTTTGGTCGTTTCTATCGACAATTTGAGAGCTAACGCTTTAACAGCGGAGCAAATGCCGAATGCCTATCAATATGCACAAAAAAACTTAGATTTTAGTAACCATTACAGCTCCAGTAATGACATGTACGGCATGTTCGGTCTGTTTTATGGACTACCAAGCAGCTATGCAAGTAGTATCCAAGCGCAAGGCAGCCCGCCAGTTATGCTAAGTGCAATGAAAAAACAAGGCTACCACTTTGGCCTGTTCAGCAGCGATAACTTCAACGATGACCTGTTTTCTGGCACCATTTTCACTGGTATGAAGCTGGACAATATCAAATTCAACCCAGATCAAACCAAAGATAGCCAAACCATTCAAGAGTGGTCAGATTGGGCTCAAGCAGTGAAAAAGCCTTGGTTTAGCTTTATCGAGCTAACAGCGGTTAAAGATTTCTCTAACTACAACGGCAATAAACCCATTACCGAACAACAGCTGAGCGCTGATTACCATAAATCAGTTGATACTGCGGATCAGGAAATCGGACAGCTACTCGCAAAGATTCATGAGCTGGGCTTGAACCAAAATACTATCATTGTTATCACCTCCAACCACGGTATGGAGATGAACGACACCCAGACAAACAAGTGGGGCTCAAATTCCAACTACAGTGCCTTCCAATTGCACGTGCCAATGATTATCCATTGGCCGGGTATGCTGCCAGCTAAATTCAAACACAGATCGAGTCATCTCGATTTTTCTGTGTCTATTCTGCAAGAGGTGCTGGGCTTATCATCAAACCCGTATTATTACAGTAGTGGCCGCAGCCTGTTTGATGAAAGCAAACGCAAATGGCTACTCGCAGGTGATTCACGAGAATTAGCGCTTATAACCAATGACCGGACTGCGGTAATCGATAAATTTGGTAACTACGAGCTCTATGATGAGCACTACAAACCGATAGATGATAACCCACCGCTGCCTGTACTCATGAAAGGCTTAACGGAGCTGCAACGCTTCTACACCAAGAATAATTAGCTGGTATTGGCCGACGCGAAAATATGAACACACTTAAAGGAGGCTAAGCCTCCTTTTTTACGCCGTATATTGACCACTCCTACAAAATAACGATCAATAAATAACGATCAATCAAGTGACTTTCAATGAAATAGCCTCGGACTGAATATTCCTAACTCAGCCAGTAAGCTTGTTCGTTAAACCAATAATTCTGTTCATAAAATCAACAAAACAAACTTTTTTCCTATTTTCAGCACACAAAACCACCACTTAGACAAAATAGGCTTTACAAGCCACCTCAGCCTCTATAATATCTCGCCCCGTTAAGGAGAGATGGCTGAGTGGTCGAAAGCACCGGTCTTGAAAACCGGCAACCGTTAATAGCGGTTCTAGGGTTCAAATCCCTATCTCTCCGCCACATTGAAAAAGCCGCTGATTATCAGCGGCTTTTTTGCTATCTACCTACCATAACTCCTGCAGCGTACATTCACCCAATACCAATCAATTGTTCTCCATCTGCTTGTCTATCCTACTGAATCCATCTAGGATCACGCTGTAGACAACGACCAAATAACTTCAGGCATGCTAAATCAAATTAACCTTGCGGATATACGCTCTTTCGTTCTGATTGCGCAACTGGGCAACTTCACGAAAGCGGCCGATGCGCTGTCGGTATCGCGCTCACACGTATCGAGACAAATCAGTGCCCTTGAGGCACAAATGGGCGTGACCTTACTGACCAGAACGACTCGTACTTTAAAGCTGACGCACGCCGGAGAGCAGTTTTACAAACAGTGCGAGCAAGCACTCAAACAAGTCGAGCAAGCATTGATTGCAGCAGTCGATGATACTGAGCAAGTGCGAGGACTAGTTCGAGTCAATTGTGTTGGCGGACATTTGGGAGAGGATGTGGTCGCCCACTACATTGCGTTATTTATGCAACGCTACCCAAAGGTAACCGTTGAGCTCGATTTTAGTAGCCACCGTATCGACCTTATTGAAGATCAATTTGATGTGGCGTTCCGAATGGGTAAGCTGGAAGACGCTGGCTTTATTGCTAAGCACCTCACTGACATTCAAATGGTGACTTTAGCCAGCCCCGAATATATTAAACGCTATGGGGCACCAGCTAGCCCTAAAGATTTGTTAGACCATCGTACCCTACGTGGCTCCGTTGGGCGTTGGAGCTATCAGCTACGTAGCGATATACAGCAACACCAAGATGTGAACATCAATGCGCAGCTGATTTGTAAGAACGGACGAGCGTTAGTCACTGGAGCTTTACAGGGCAATGGCATTATTCGCGTCCCCCTCATGTATTGCTTTCAAGAGGTACAGGAAAAACGGTTGGTCAGTTTACTTCCTGAATGGCAAATCCCATCCGTACCGTTTTCAGCGATTTACCACCGAGATCGCTACCAACCGAAAAGGCTAAGAACCTTTATCGACTTTATCAAGGAACAATTCGTGCTTGATAGCTTCTTGGTCTAGTTGGTCTAGCGAAACGCTGAGGTTTCCAAATTCAATATAGAAACCTCAGCTGATGCCGCTATTCTCTGCAAATTTAATAACAGTTTGATTATTGGGCTACGCTTGGCTGATAAACACTAGCGGGTTGTACTTGCGTGTCTTTGAGAGTCAGCTTTCCGCCCGCAACATTGGCAATCGATGCCCCTTTTTTGCTGGTGTTACCGGAGAAAAACGACTGGTCTATCTGTAGAGGTCCTTTGTTTTGAGTGTAAATAGCGCCGCCAGACACATTGGCGTGATTATTTACAAAGGCTGTACCATGGATGCTTGGCAACTGATTATTTTTACTAAGCTGCTGTTCACTGATCAATATTGCACCACCATCTCCCTGAGAGTAATTGCTACTAAACAACGAATTGCTTAGTTGCAGTTGAGCGCCTTTATCAACTAACACAGCGCCGGCGTTACCGGTACTTTCATTCCCTTTAAATGTGGAACCATCGATCGACAGTGTAGATCCTTGCTCCGCAACAATCGCCCCACCCAGCTCGGCTGAGTTATCCATAAAGGTGACGTTATTGAGGGTGTTACCACCATTTTGATAAAAATACGCCCCACCGCCTTTCTTGGCATAATTATTCTTAAATTCCATGTTTTCTAATTTGGGTGCTGCGCTGATTCCCCACGCCAAGGTTCCACCGCCGTAGCCATCACGAGATCCACCATCAGCGTAACCATCTTGTACTATCACACCATCAATCACCGAGCCTTTACCAGCAATAATCACGTGATAGCTATTATCTTTATCCGTTTTCTTGTCACCAATATTGCCACTCAAAATCGTTTTGTGAGAGCGCCAATGACGCTGTTTGAGTGATGTTTCTGTGCCTTTAAACCCGCCATAGAGTGTTACGCCATGCGCAACTTGAAAACTTTGCGAGCGGTCATCGCTCGTCGTCGGATAGTAGGTACCTTTAGCGACCCAAATCTGATCGCCCGTTTTGGCCTTCGCGAGCGCGATGGGTAATTTCTGATAAGCATTCTGCCAGCTGGTACCATTGTGCGTTCCTAGCTTGGCATCGAGATCAACATAGATAACGTTATGACTTTCCTTCGTCTTAGTGCTAACCGTCGCAGTGCTTTTTTCAGAACTAGGATGATTGTCTTGTTTATGCATCTCAGACGCACAACCTGATAGCATTAATGCGACGAGCACAGCGCTCGTAGTAAGTTTATAGTTTTTCATGCTAACCCTTTATGAGTGTCAAACGTCTGCCCCAGCTCGCAGGCGATGCTGGGGTCAAGACATACAGAATATAATGAAATACGTGTGACAAACACGCAGATTAGATAGATTTACCGAATGCTGACGAAACTTAAAAGAATTGACAGCTCGCCAACACATCGCCCACTACCGAGAATGATACAGAGGTCTATAACGTTGCTGAAGCTCTATTGAGAAAAACGCACCTCAAAGATATTTTTGCCTTCTTTTCTTGGCAGAAGTGATACGCTTGCTTGGTGTAAAGCCGCAATATCGCGAGTGATGGCCATACCCAATCCTGCACCATCCCCTTTTTCCGTATTGGCGCGATAGAAACTATCGAACAGCTTTTTACGGGCTTCATCAGTCAAATCTTCACCATCATCAGAAACCGTCACCACCCAATGCTGATCTTCTTGCCAGCTATCAACGTCAATACTACTTCGATGCCCAGAATAGCGAATGGCATTATCAATCAGATTGCTAAACAAAATGCTCAATAGAATTGCATCGCCCTGGACTTGCCCTCCCTCCCCAGCAAAACCAAGTTCTTGTTGGTTACGCAAAGCGAGCGGCGCCAAATCGGCGATACAGCGTTTGAGCACATCCGATACCAAGATTCGTTCTCGAACAAGATCCGTCATGCTTTCCACTTTGGCAAGCGTTAGCAGTTGATGCAGTAACCTATCGGTTCTATCAATACCTTTCAAAATATTGTCTAAGTCTTGATGGAGCTGCGCTTCACTTTCACTGCCAAGCGCATTTTCGGCATTCAACCGCAAGATGGTAAGTGGCGTCTTTAACTCATGAGCCGCCATTCGCGTGAAACGTTTTTCCCGCTGCCACGCTTGCTCTAATTGATTCAGAAGCTCATTGAGCGCGTCCACTAATGGGAAAAGCTCTACCGTCTGATTCGCTACGTAAATCCTGTCTAGCTTGTTTGCGCTGCGCTGCGCAATGGCTAATTTAAGATCATTGATCGGCTTAAAATTCTTATTGATTAAAAAGATAACAAGCAATATCAAACAAGGGATCATCACCAGCTGCGGCAAGGCTGTCGATAAGCCCATGTCATCAACCATCTCTTGACGAATACTTTGTTTTTCGGCTACCACGACATATTCGGGGTAACGTTTCTTATTCGGCATTGGCAATTGGAAGAATCTCCATTTCACCCCTTCCGCCTTAATATAGCCATAGCCCGAATAGTTTTTGTCGTGGGCAAATGCGCCAATATCTGGATTTGAGCTCCACAACAGCTTCCCATCGCGATAAAACTGAAACAGCATATTGCGCTCATAAGGATGACCGTAAGAGTTGGGGCCATCATCATTACCGGGCGATAAATGGTGGATATCTTTCATCCATGAATCAAACAACTTCTGATGTTTAGCAAAGGTTTTATCATTTGGCTCAAAAGCAATCGTAATCAATAGTAACTTCGCCGATTGTCCTAACCTTGCATCATAAACTTCTTCCACCTCATGCTGTGCTGAGCGGAAATTAAAATACAGTGAGGTAGCAATCAATAGGAATGACATTAAGATCACTGAAAAGATAAGGCGATGTTTAATCGAAAACGGTTTGCTATTTTTCAATGATATACCCTACACCACGAATATTTTTGATCGCTTTATTCGGCAGTTTTTTACGTAAATTATGAATATGCACTTCAATCGCGTTATCACTGCCGGATAAGTCCCAGCCATGTAGCGATTGCAGGAGTTGATCTTTGCTGATGACGCGCCCCGCATGGGTCATTAAATGCGCCAAGATCTTGAATTCATTCCGGGTCAGCTTTAGCGGCTGCTGGTCAACCCACACACTCTGTTCAGACAGAGAAAGAGACAAGACACCCACACTAATCGTCTCATTTGCGCTACCAGATTGGCGGCGAATTAACACCCGCAAGCGCGCTAATAACTCTTCTAGCGCAAATGGCTTGCCAATGTACTCATCGGCCCCTAAATCAAGTCCAGTAACTCGGTCATTGATGTCATCACGAGCAGTCAAAATCATCACTGGCAGCTCATAGCCCGCCTGACGAATTCGTTTTAACACTTCTAAGCCGTCAATATCGGGTAACGTTAAGTCTAAGATCACCGCAGTAAATTGCTCTACCTTTAGCGCACTAGTGACTCCTCCGCCTTTCTCCAACCAATCCACGGTATAACCGCGACGAGTCAGAGATTCCAACATCGACTGACCTAACAGCGCATCATCTTCAACCAACAGTAGTCTCATAGGTTATTTTAAGCTCTCTAACACTTTAGAAATATCTTGCTGTCGTCCTTGGTCTGCCAGTGGGCGATCTGGCCGTGCTGCAGCGTTCTTAGCGCGAGTCAAATATTTGATGGCTTGTTGCTTCTTACCTTGTTCCGCAAGAAAGTCACCGTAGAAGTAGTTCGAATCGATGCCATTTGGATTGATTTTTAACGCTTTTTTAAGCAGTTGCTCCGCTTTTTTATCATCACCGAAACCAATTGGCCAACCTGGTACTTTATAGTATAGCGAACCCAAACTGGTATACGCAGAGCCTTGTAACGTTTCCGGTGATTTTTCAATAACTTGCTCTAAGATTTTTTTCGCTTGCTTAGCCTGCGATAAACCGCTAAGCCCGCCTTCTGCTCCAGCTAGGGAGGCTTTGTTGATGGCTAGCCAAACCATTAACTCTGGACTGTCTTTTCTAGCGCTTAAATCTTGCTTATTAAGGGTGATAACTTGTTCAAAGCACTTGGTTTGCTTGTCGCTACCCTTTGTTTGATACTGGCACACTGCCCAATCCTTTTGTACTTTGAGTAATGAATGTTGCTGGGCGTAGGCCGTCGTACTCAATAACGCGATCGCGCAGGCTAATACACGTGGGTAAGTAATAAGTTTCATAAACCTTCTCTCTATTTTCTGATTTGGCTATTTGCTAATTTGGTTAATAAAGTAGTGGATAGTTTCTTGCTGTTTGCGAATCGAACCACTGACTAATTTTGGAAACACTTGGTTTAAGCGGGCAAAGACTTTTTCAGGCCAACCAATCCATTGCATGCTTTTTTCGCTTTGCAGTATTTTACTGACATACTCTGCGACCACTGCTGGGCAGTCACTTTTGTTACCCAACTTCTGATTCAACGCGACCACTTGATCGTTGTTCAGCTCCGTTTTAGTTGCACGCGGGGCGAGATACAGCACTCGAATACCAGAACCATCCAACTCCCTATCTAGAGCTTCACTAAAGCGATGCAGGCCGCCTTTCGACGCACAGTAAGTGGCGTATCCCGGATAACCAATAGATCCAAAGGTCGAACCAATATTTAAAATAATCCCCGGCCTCTCTAACCAAGTCAGTGCCGACTGACTCAGAGTAATTGGAGTGATAAGATTAATCTGCACTTCTCGCTCAATCGAATCTGGTGAACGCTGAGACAAGAACTGAAATTGATTGACGCCTGCGTTATTGATTACCACGCTAAACGCCTGACCATTTTCTGCCTGCTGCTTGGCGTAGGCTTTCACCTTTTCTTGACCTATATTGGTGACTAAATCCGCCGACAGAATTTCGTGTTCATTTGGGCGATTCAGTGAATCTCGAATTGCCAGTAGCTTTGTTTCATCGCGGGCCACCAAAGTGACTTTGGCACCTTGCGCTTCAAGGCTCAACGCAATTTCTTGCCCAATGCCACCCGAAGCCCCCGTAAGTAAAATACGTTTGTTGCTTAGGTTCATACTATTACTCCGTCACCAACGCGCTCGCAGAACTTAGCTCTAAACCGCGCAACATTTGGCCATACAGTGAAAACACCATATTGGCGGAATCGATGATGACTTGCTGATCGTTTTCATCCGTAATTTGGTTCATGAGTGACTCAAAGAATTGGATATGGTCTTGATCGAGCACACTATGAGAAGTGAGATACGTCATCGCCTTCTCAGGCAGGTTTAATGTCGTTTTCACCATTTGTGCAATTTGACCACCAATGCCAACGCTCGTCCCTTCAAGTACCCACACCATGCCAAATAGAGCTAGCGGGTTGTGGCGATCGATGTTGTGATAAAGATAAGCAAGCATGAGCTCGATAGCTTGACTGGCTTGGCCGCGCCCTTGATTTAATCGAACTTGTTCACGGTTTCCGCCGCACGCTTCAATATCGTTGAGAATCCACTTTTGGTGACCGGTTTCTTCTTCAATATATTCAGCAATCGCTTCTCTTAGCCACTCATGCTTCTCTGGTAGACGTCCGCCACAGGCCATCAAAAGCGGTACGGTATGTTTGACGTGGTGATAAGCCTGTGTCAAAAAGTCGATATACAAGTCTTTATCAATCTCACCACGCAAGCAGGATTCGAACACAGGTGCCTGCAACATTTCATGGCGAGCTTGAGCGGTTTTCTCAGTAAGTGTTTGGAAGAAATCAGTTGTATTAGTCATCGTTTTTCCCTGCATTTTTTGATGTTCAAATTGAGTATCTAACGTCAAGATAGTCACGTAACGATCCGAACCTTTTTCTTTAAGTTGTGCACGGGCCCAAGCTTCCATTACTGCTCGTCTTGGACGACCATTGTCGGTAAACCAAGTGGTTCGAGAGCTGAAATCTTCCACCACAAGTACGTTTTTAATACGGGCGTAATCGGGCAATGTGCGGTTCAATTTATCGATACTACTGGCGATATCATCACGTTTAGCCACCACTGCACTCAATGCCATTTGAGCTTCCCCCGTGACAACGATAGGACAAGCAGGCGCAAACAACTGCGCTTGGGATTCAATCCACTCTGGTGAGACATTGCGGCCAAAACCGGTGATAATTTGGTTTTTCTTACGCCCGACAATGGTGACAAAACCGTCTTCGTCCATCGAGGCTAAATCGCCTGTCGCCAGCCATTGCTGCTCAAACGGTTCACCCAAATAGCCCAAAGCAATATTGCCTTTGACCAGCAACTCACCATCATCTGAAATCTTGCCTTCCACGTGTGATAACAATTGGCCGCACGTACCCGGTTTCGCGTGTTTATCTGTATTCAAACTCACCACGGACCCGCACTCAGACAAACCGTAACCTTCAAAGGCGGGGATACCCAATTGGTGCGCCTTTGCAATTAACTCAGGCGCGACTTTCGCGCCGCCAACGGCGACAAATTTCAATGAGCGCACCAGCGCTGGGCTAATTTGAGCAAGATGTAAAAGTGCCATTAAAATAGCTGGGGTTAACACTAGACTGCTTGGCTGGTACTTAGCCAATGCCTGAGCAAACACTTGTGGTTCAAATTGGCTTGAGCCCATCAGGCCAAGCGTTGAACCGTGATAGATTGAAGACGTCACCCCTAATATCAGTGGTACGTAAATACCGGTAATGTTCTCAAGCAAGGTTGATAGTGGAAGCAATACTAGGTGAGGTTGCCCTTCAGATGTCATGCTCTCTGCCAGTGCGTGAGCAACGAGATCAAGGTTTTCCTGACTTAAACACACACCTTTTGGTGACCCTGTCGACCCCGAGGTAAAGGTAATTTTTACGGTTGTTGGCAGAACGCTACTCTCGCTCATTGCCACTGAATGGCGATATATTGGCAGAGCACTAACTCGGGCAACAGACTCCAATTGAGCGCCATTGTGATCGCGCTGCCAGTCACCGACCAGCAGTTCGACGTTGGCTTTCGCTAACGTGTGTGCTACTTGCTGATCGGAGAAAAATGTTGGTACTGGTACTAGAACGACATTGGCTTTCATAGCGGCCAAATCGACGACTAACCAATCAAGACTATTTTCTGCGCGTAGTGCAATACACGAAACATTTAACTCTTTTAGCGATTGTGCGGCCTGTTCAACTCGCTGACTGAGCTGCAAGTAGGTTAAAGATCGTTCGTCACCGTCATCGGTCTGTCCGACGAAAGCTACATCATTTGCTCTGGTTTGAGCGTGAATTTCTAGCGCCTGCAATATCTTATTCATATTAGCTTCCTGTCGATAACGTCTGAGTGTCAAAATAGAGTGAGCGAAGGTGTTCTAGACCCATTTTCAAGTTTCCCGCCAGAACCCTCGGCTGAGTTTGATAGTAGGTCCCCCAAGTCTGGTTCGCACCGGGAACACGGTCTTTGTCAGCATCAGTGATTAACGTTGGCTGTAACCCCAAACGAGACATCAGGGCATAAAGCGGATCAGTGGCCGTACACACGCCCCATTCGAAGCCTTGGCTCACCAAAAACTCAGCGATCATCAAGAAATGAGCAGGAGAAGTACCGCGAGTAAACACAGACAGTTGGCCAAACTCCACCAATTTGCTACGGCTGATCGGGTGCTCAAACACGTTGGACAACACCACTTCCACTTTGCCTGTAAGATATTGCTCTAGGAACAAACCATCTCGTTTGGCTGAGCGATAGCCGCAAATAGAAATGATTCTCTCACCCGACATCATCACTAAGAATGTTGGCATGTAGGTCTGCAGGACGGCGCCAAAAGCATGCTGATAACGACGTGAAACTTGCTGAGTCACTTCATCCCATAGTGGGTGGTTGATATCCACTACTTGCAAAACTGGTTTGCGCTTAATCATGTTGTTGGTCATAGAAAACCCTCGTATTTGGTTTATATACAAGATACGGGAGCAAACTTAAGAGAAACTTAAGGAAAAAAAACAATCACAACAGAAAGATTATGACTTTTATTTTCAGTATGTTAGATAGGAACCGCGAACCAAAAAAGAACGAGTGTTAGAGCCAAACCTATCTCAAACAAGGGGAAAATAAAGAGAGGTCGGTTTGGCACGGAAGAACCATAGAGATATTGTGCATTCAATAAAAAGCCAATTTAGAAGAGAATGCTGGCACCCAACATCACCACTGGTGACTCTATATTACGGTCTTTTGCATAGTTGTACTCAAGGTTTAAGCCAAGGTGCTCGTAGCGCCAACCTAGCCCGCCAGCTACCTCACCACCAATGCTAGAATCACTGATGTCTCGCGAAGTATTATTTTCGACCAAGGTGTAGTCCGTGGTGTAGTAAGTGACACCCGCTTTACCATAAATCTCAAAACCACCACCTAACGGGTAACGAGCATAACCACTCATTCTTGGTCCGCTAAACTCAATATCCCTGACTTCAGAAATAGAGCTAAAGACCGAGGTAAAGCCTTCCGATGCACTTTTATAACCTAATTCAACACCAAAGGATGAAGAAAGCATGCGCCTATAGTAGATATCACTAACCAAAGCATCGTCATCTTCCGTGGATTGCGCCTCAGTTTTGGCTGTCATGCTGCCATAACCCGCCGCAACACCAATCGCATTTTGATTATCTGAAGTAAGGTCTACGTTCGCGTAAGCAGAAGGGGCTGAGCTTAGTAAAGCTAGCAGAGTTACGGTTTTGATCAGTCTATTTGTGTTCATAGTGTTGCAATCGATATCAATAGGAAGGTGCTGCATTATATTGAACGGTGTTTTTTATTCCAGCTTTTTTCTCTTAATGGAGTGAAAATCTGCCATCATTTCACATCCAGCGCCGCCTGAATCAACTGCATATGGATAGGGACTAAATCTGAATGCTGAGAACGATAACCTCCACCCACGACACAAGCGATCGGTAACTGGTGTTCCTTTGCCGTACGCAGCATAAAGCAGTCACGTTGATATATCGCCTGCGTTGAAACATCAAAATAGCCAAGTTCATCATCACAATGGATATCAACGCCGGCGTCATAAATAATCAGATCCGGTTGATGCAAACGAATGGCCATTTCCACTACGCACGTGAAGTGGTCGAGAAACTCAGCATCTTGAATGTTTTTAGGTAGAGCGATATCCAAATCAGAGTCTGGCTTGCGAGCGGGAAAGTTTTTCTCGCAATGAAATGAGACAGTCACGATATCATCGCGTGCGGCGCACAAGGTCGCCGTGCCATCACCATGATGAACGTCACTATCGATAATCAATACTTTATCAACCGACTCATGCTGCAAAACTTGATTCGCTGCCAACACCAAATCGTTAAACAAACAGAAGCCACTACCAAAGTCATAGTGAGCATGGTGATAACCCCCACTGAGATGAATAGCCAGTCCAGATTCAATCGCCAGCTCAGCGGTCAGACAAGTTCCCCCCGCTGAGGTTAACGTACGCTCAATTAGTTGCTCACTCCATGGAAATCCGATACGGCGCATTTTAGCCGCCGCAAGAGTGCCTTGCGAGAGCTGGCCGACATACTCTGAGTCATGGACATGACAAACCTGATCAACGGTCAATGGCCATGGTTGATGCACTTGCCATAATTGTTCAGCATCACCTAGCAAAGCCTGCTTCTCTAGCGCTTGATGCAATAGGCGATATTTATTGATCGGGTAACGATGCCCTTCCGGCAAAGGTAGGTCGGAGTAAATAGGGTGATAAACCAGTGGAATCATAAATCAATCTTTAGTATCTAAATCAAAAAAACGTGGAAACGAATTAACAACTCATCATTACTTGGCCTTGGCGCGGCGCGTCCGGCTAGCTGCTCGCTTTTTCTTAAACGCTGGCCGTTTCACCGCAGGTAATGAGCGTAAAGACTCAGGGACTGGGCCGGATTTAGCCTGAGTCATTAATTCAGTCACCCGCTCTGTCAATTTATCCATAAAGGGCTGGTACGGCTGGGTTCGCTCAGTCATCGCTTGCAGCTGGTGCTCCCAATGAGCTGTTAAGTCAGGTAAGGTCGACTCTTTCGGTAAGGCATTAATTAATCCTCGTCCTGCTTCTGAGGCATGAATCGATTTGCCTTGCCGAGTAAGAAGCTGCCTTTTAAATAAAGTATCCAAAATCCCCGCACGGGTGGCTTCAGTGCCAAGCCCATCCGTTTCCTTTAAGATTTTTTTCAGCTCTTTATCTTCGACGTAACGACCGATCCCCGTCATCGCTTGTAACAAGGTGGCTTCAGTAAAGTGCTTAGGTGGCTCAGTTTTACAATCTTTAATTTGCCCTTCTCGGCATTGCAATACTTCGCCTTTCTCTAATGCTGGCACCTTGTCAGCCGCGTCCTCTTTTTCTTCGACCTGTTTGCCTAGCAATGCTTTCCAGCCTGGTTTAAGAAGCTGTTTGCCGCGAGAGATAAACACCCCTCCAGCAATATCAAACACTAGTTTGCTCTCTGAATATGTCGCCGGTGGGAAGAACTGCATTAAATACTGACGCGCAATCAATTCATACACTTTGCTTTCGTTACTATTTAATGAGCCTGTCGCTTGCTTTTTAGGTGTGGGAATAATGGCATGGTGAGCATCGACTTTTTTGTCATTCCAAGCTTTCGACTTTCTGCTGATGTCGGCCTCTCGCCCTGTATTCGCCAAAGCTTGCGAGTTGTTAAATATCGCCGAGGTCACCGCATTCGCTTGAGAGAAATGTTCAACCGGTAGATAACGACAATCTGAACGGGGATAGGTAATCAACTGATACTTTTCGTATAACGACTGGCAAGTATCCAACACCATTTGCGCGCTCATACCAAAACGTTTCGCGGCATCAATCTGTAGTGCAGATAAAGAGTATGGTAACGGTGCATTTTGCTTGGTTTGTTTATGCTCCGATTCCGTCACTGTTGCGGGCTGGTTGGCAATGCGACTGGCCACATTCTCCACCAGTTTTCGGCTTAAAACTCGCCCTTCTTCGTCTTGCCAAGAACGACACGCTTCACTTGGCTGCCATTTTGCGCGGATATCAAACTCACCTTGATTGTCTTGATAAGGAATCAAGGCATGCAACGTGAAATAGTCTTTAGGCAAAAAATTTTCGATGGTTTCATCTCTGCGCGCCACTAAACCGAGCACGGGGGTCTGCACTCTGCCAACCGACAGTACACCCTGATAACCCGCACGCTGACCCAGTAAGGTAAAGGCGCGCGACATGTTCATACCATAAAGCCAGTCGGCGCGAGAGCGAGCCAGCGCTGATATAGACAACGGAATAAATTCACCGTTGCTGCGCATTTGAGTCAGTGCGCGTTTCACTGCGGGCAAGTTGAGATCGTTGACCAACAAGCGCTGCATACTGGCTTTTTTAGTCTTGCTGACTTTGCAGTAATCAATCACTTCATCCACCAACAGCTGCCCTTCGCGATCTGGATCACCTGCGTGAACAATTTGGCTTGCCTCTTTGAGCAGCTTCCGGACAACCGTGAGCTGCTTACTGGCTGTTTTTCTGGGTTTTAGTTGCCATTGCTGAGGAATAATAGGCAGGTCGTTAATATTCCACTTCTTATACCGCTCATCATAGGCATCCGGCTCAACTTGCTCTAATAGGTGACCAATACACCAAGTCACTATGTCCCCATTGCCACATCGGATAAACCCTTGGTCTTTCTTCTGTGGTGAAGGTAATGCCGCGGCAATAGCTCGGCCCAAACTGGGTTTTTCAGCAATAAATAATCGAGTCATCGGATTTCGGTCAGCGGAACTAAATAGGGCCACAATATTGAAATTGTGGCCCTAAAGCAAGAAAGACTGTTATTTTGTACAGTATTACTGCGAATCTTCTTCCATTCGTGCAGCAGCTTCTTTCACTAGCGGTTGCAATTCACCTTTTTGGAACATTTCCAAAATGATGTCACAGCCACCAATCAACTCACCTTCAATCCAAAGCTGAGGGAAAGTTGGCCATTGTGCGTAAACTGGCAACTCAGCACGAATGTCTGGGTTTTGCAGAATGTCTACGTAAGCAAATTTTTCGCCACAAGACATCAGGGCTTGAGATGCTTGCGATGAAAAACCGCAGCTAGGCAATTTAGGAGAGCCCTTCATGAAAAGTAGAATTGGGTTTTCCGAAATTTGCTGTTTAATCTTGTCAATAGTTTCCATTGCTTCCTCAACTTCTGAATGGATGGCACATAATGAGGTTATTCTAAACCATTAGCCAAGAATAAAAAGCATAGATTCTGTGAGGGATTAACTTCCAAGGCGTAATCTCCCTACATTTTATGCGTCTAAAAGACAATAATAATTTGCCTAACAGACTCTTTTAATAAAGTTGAAACTTGCTAAACTGTACCGCAGTCAGGCACATCGACGAAATAAAAATAATTTTTGGAAGCAATCGAGAATACTCTCATCTTAAATGGAGAATCGAGCAATGGCATTTGAACTACCCGCTCTTCCTTTCGCGAAAAACGCGCTAGAACCACACATCTCAGCAGAAACTCTAGATTTCCACCACGGTAAGCACCACAACACTTACGTTGTAAAACTAAACGGCCTTATCCCTGGTACTGAGTTTGAAGGCAAAACGCTAGAAGAGATCATCAAAACTTCTACTGGCGGAGTGTTCAACAACGCAGCACAAATCTGGAACCACACTTTCTACTGGCACTGTCTTGCTCCTAAAGCTGGCGGCGAACCAACTGGCGCGGTTGCTGATGCAATCAACGCTGCATTCGGTTCTTTCGAAGCATTTAAAGCTAAGTTCACTGACTCTGCTATCAACAACTTTGGTTCTTCTTGGACTTGGTTAGTGAAGAAAGCAGACGGTTCTCTAGACATCGTTAACACATCTAACGCTGCGACTCCTCTAACAGAAGAAGGCACAACTCCCCTTCTAACTGTTGATCTATGGGAACATGCTTACTACATCGATTACCGTAATGTTCGTCCAGATTACATGAATGGCTTCTGGGCACTCGTTAACTGGACATTCGTAGCAGAAAACCTAGCGAAATAATCGCTCTTTCTGTTTATCGATTTTAAGCCTGCTCACGCAGGCTTTTTTATTTTCCCTAAAGTTGTTTGATGCCCCGCCGTTAACGAATTAGTCAACGGAGAACATCATGCAGATTAACACTTTAGACAAAGCAAATATCATCAATGAGCTAAACGTCGGTGTAGGTATAAGCCACGCTGTGCAAAGTGGTCGTCGCGCTGATTTTTCTCTACTTCTTGCCCTGTTCTCGGATGATGTTCGTGATAGCATCCCAACCACCGCACTTAAAGAGCTTAGCGTAACTGAAGCGACGTTAAGAACGCGATTTGGCTTGCCCACCCCGCAACCCTTAACTAACGATCAATCAAGCTACGCAGTATCAGCCAAACACGCTGAATTGTTTCAATCAGGTGGCTTGCCAAGCGCCAAATTAAGTCACTACCTAATACCTGAAGTCTTGAGTTACCGACCAGAAGACACAGGCAATCTTCCAGAAGAAACCTATCATAATTTATCCGCTCACCAGCGCAGAGAGTTGGGGAATAGGCAAGAAAAAACTCAGTTGAGCCATGAACTTTACGATCAACTCACTAGCGCGAGACGCCAGGACCAAATAAGCTTCCAGGCCTAATCTTTCCGTTCGGTCGCACAGATACAAACAAACATTTATTGTGAACTGACATCAACAAATCAACTCTTCCTCTTGAATATCGACCATAACTTTGAGCCGATTCACATCAGCTAACGCTCGTTTAAGCCATCCTTTGTGGACATTTTCACCTCTAGCCGCGCTAAAAGTAGCTGGAGTCAGGAGCTTCAATGGATATACAAAGCGCAGTGGTTTTAGTTACCTCCGCGGGTTCAAATTTAGGGGAAACCCTTGCCGCACATTTCTGCTCACTCGGTGCTACAGTGGTCTTGTGTGACCAAAATAAAAGTAAGCTAGCCTATGCCTACCAACGCTGCTGTAATATCTCGGAGCACGTCAGTTCTTTTCATCTTCCGAATTACAATCAAGCCGCCATTGAGCAGCTATTCGACTTTATGCACAACAAACATCACACCTCTCCCAATGTGCTTGTCAATAATTGGCCCGTCTACTCTATGCCAAGCTTATTAGACGACTATTCGCCAGATATTTTGACTCAAACGATGACCCTTATGGCTTCAACACTGTTTAATTTTGGCCACGCGACCGCGGAACGTATGAGGCAGGACAATAAGAAAGGCGTCATCGTCAATGTGATCTCATTAGAAGCTTGCCAAGATCTCTCAGGACTCGATAATGTGGTTTCCTTAGTGTCTGGCTTCACCCAAAGTTGGGCCAAAGAGCTGACACCATTTAATATCCGTGTTGGGGGGGTCGTGCCATCCGTTAGCCCAACCTCAGGCAGCGACCCATTGCATTGGGCTTATATCCAAGATGAACTGATTCGTAACACCGAATACATCGTCAGTAACGACTACTTTAGCGGCCGTATTATGTCTGCGAAAATTTAACTCGCCTGAGCCACATATCTGCGAAAAATCGTTCCCCTTCTGATTCCACGGTTGTAGCAATCGCACGTCAAAATCTGGCACATCGAAATCTTGTTCATCGAAATCTGGTACATAGCAAATTAGCTAAAACAGGTCTACAGAGCGAAGAGTTGATTCGATATAATGCATTCCTTAATTGATTCTCAATTTTGATAAAGAAAAAACACTCATTCATTTCACATATATATCATTGTTGCCTACGCTAAACTTATACATTTTTAATCATCCTAGAAAGGGAAATTTCTATGAAAAATGTGATGTTATTGATTAGCATGTTAGTAACCGCGTTCAGCCTATCGGCAAATGAATATCAAGAAGTGCTGACCAGCTATGCAACTAACCAAGTGAAAGCAATTGCCGCTGACCCAGAAATTATCGCGGCGGTCAAAAAGCAAAATGTTGAGAATAAAGATCTAACCCAAGATCAAATTATCTCGCTAGACAAAAAATGGCGCGCGGAAGTTGGCCAAAGTAGTGCCCCTATGATTGAGCAGACATTAGCCAGCCCTACATCAAAGAAATTGCAAGATATGCAGCAAGGCAGCAGCGGAGCCATTACTGAAATTTTTGTTATGGATGACAAAGGATTAAATGTTGCCCAAAGCTCGGTGACCTCAGATTATTGGCAAGGCGATGAAGCAAAATGGCAAAAAACGTTTCAAGCTGGGCCAAATGCTTATCACATCGGTGACGTAGAAGAAGACGAGTCCACTCAGATGTTCCAGTCACAGGTAAGCTATGCCATAACCGACCCAGCTTCTGGCAAAGTGATCGGCGCCATTACAGTAGGTGTAAATGTAGAAGAGCTATAACTATACCTAAACAAGGCGTGCCGTATGCGATTAACGATTAATAAACTTGTTATTCTCAGCTCTGCGATTCTGACTTTAATTGCGATCGTAGTGATTTCCTATACCTCCTGGGTCAGTAGTACCGATGCTATCTATGGGCTTAGTAAGAGTTCCTATACACAAATCACTCGTTCTCTGTCCGAGCAACTAGGCACACCTGTTCGGTTTAAGAAAAAAAACAACATTGCGGAACGCATTGATCTTGCCCTCAAAGCAAACCAAGGCAGTCTCGACCGAATAGACATATATCTACTCGACAAGTCCTTACTTTATTCCAGTAAAGGCGGTGAAACGGCTCAATCAATGAGTAACTTTAACTGGGACGGGGAACAAACAGTCCGTAATAACACTCAGCATTTCGAGTTGGTCGTTCCCCTCGTATCTGGTAAGAAAAAGAAATTGGTCGGGTATATGCTAGCGCATTGGCATTTTAATGAGATCAACAAACTGAGCCGTTCACTAGGTATGCAATCCCTATTTTATGGTGCTATCTGCATCTTAATTACCATTGCAGTGTTGCTAATAGTCCTACGTAAAGTTTTCGTTCAGCCGTTGAAATACCTTTCAGATTTGTGCGAAGAGCTGGGGTCTGGCGACTGTGATTTAAAGAAACGGATTACTTTTAAGCGCAGAGATGAATTGGGAGATTTAGCCAGCCACGTTAACTCCTTTATTGAAAAAATTGAGCACACTCTCACTCCGATTCACCAAAGTTCCTTAGCGGTTACTGACGTCGCTCAGGACGTAGAGAGTCACTTAGAAGCCCTGAGGAAAAAAGTCTCCCAGCAACGCTCGGATATTAAGCAAGCAGTCGCCATCGGCGAAGAGACTAAAGTTTCAGTAGAATCCGTCAAAGACGATACTCACGAATCCTCAGGCTCCTTAACTCAAGCCGTCAGCAGTGCCCAGCAAGGACAGCAACGTTTGATGAAGGCTTTGAAAGATATTCGCCGCTTGGCAGAAAAAAGTACATCTACCTCAGAGTCCGCGACTGAGCTAAGCAATCAAGTGCAACGAGTAAGCGAAATACTAGGGATTATCCGCACAATTGCGGAACAAACTAATCTATTAGCGTTAAATGCCGCGATAGAGGCAGCTCGCGCAGGTGAAAATGGCCGTGGCTTTGCGGTCGTTGCCGATGAAGTGCGGAACTTGGCAGAAAAAACATCGACGTCTACCGACCAAGTGGAAAGCATTCTCTCCGAGCTCAGCAGTGTATCAAGTCAGCTAATTAGTTTTACCGACGAGGGATTGAGCGCCAGCCAAGACTGCTTAGAATCAATCGAACAAACTGTAGACGACATCAAAACATCATTAGACGACGTATCACAAGCCGAACAAGTCAATCAGGGCATTGTCACCTCTTCGGTTTCTCAAAGTGACTCCATGACAACATTGATTGACCAGCTCTCAAGAATCGACGAGCAAATCGACAGCTTAGCTCACGAGTCCAAAAAAATATCCAAAAGCAGCACCGAACTACGGGCACGATCAGTGGAAACCAATGAAAACTTATCTGCCTATAATATCCAATAATTCCTCTAACCTTGCTGGCTGGATTTAAGTTCAGTCAGCAAAGCGTCAGAGGCATCCTCAATCAAATCTAATACCAATTCGAATCCAGCGTCTCCACTGTAATATGGATCTGGGATTTCATCGTAGCCCAAATCACCATAGGCTAAAAATAGCGACAACTTATCTTGGTATTCAACTGGGCATATCTTGAGTAAATCAGACATATTATGTTCATCTGCGGCAAGAATCAGATCAAAATCAGCAAAATCTTGAAGGCATACTGGACGCGCACTCATGCCTTGAAACGAATATCCCCTTCGCTGGGCCGCCTGTTGTGCTCTTGAATCCGGAGGATTTCCTTGGTGATATGCAATGGTACCTGCTGAGTCTACTTCTATCCGTATTCCCTGCTGCTGAGCCTTTTTCCTCAAAACCGCTTCACCGGTAGGCGAACGACAGATATTTCCCATACATACAACCAATAGCTTTTTCATTAATCACTCCTATCTTAACTTCACATGCCTCAAGAGGCTGAGACACGTATGTTTGACGCATTAAGATTAGGTTATCATGCACGCTTCACTGACTGCATTAATGGACACCTCATGTCTGAACAAAATCAACCAGAATCTCGCCACAAGGCCCGCCAACAGAAAGTAAAGCAAGAAGTCGACGCCAAAATTGCCGCCGCTCAAGAAGAGAAAGGCTTGTTGCTAGTCATCACCGGGAATGGTAAAGGTAAGTCGACCTCCGGCTTTGGCACCATCGCGCGCGCGCTAGGGCACGGATTAAACTGCGCCGTTGCTCAATTCATTAAGGGCACTTGGGATAATGGTGAGCGGAACCTTCTAGAAAAGCTCGGTGTAGAATTTCAAGTAATGGCAACCGGGTTCACGTGGGAAACACAAAATAAGCAAACCGACACCCTTGCTGCGCAAGAAGTCTGGCAAGAATGTAAGCGCATGCTCAAAGATGAATCACTCGATGCCGTCCTATTCGATGAGCTGACTTATATGGTGACCTACGGCTATATTGATCTCGAAGAAGTATTGGAGGCATTAAGCAATCGCCCAAAAATGCAATCAGTGATCATCACTGGTCGCGCAGCCCATCGATCTCTCCTCGAACTGGCTGATACCGTATCAGAAGTTCGCAACGTAAAACATGCCTTCGATTCAGGAGTAAAAGCGCTGAAAGGCATTGATTGGTAATCATATTTAGAAAGGCAGGTAAAAAAGATTCACGGCTGATCAGCCAGAAATCGCTCACACCATCGAACCGCCTCATCGTGGTCAAGAAAAGTATTAATTTCAATTCCTTGATCGCGAGTGGCCTTTTTTGCAACACTTTGTTTTAGCGTGTTTTCGCCAACAACCGTTGCGCCACAAATACACCCATGCTCAACTAAGCTTTTTTGTATATGTTGCCAAAAAATAATTGATTCTGGAGACATCAACTCCCATTGAGTGGCGTTGGCCACAAATGCCCACGGCCTAGCATCAAAATTGGCGACAATAGACAACACCGCTCTATGTAAGTCAGTGAGAGTTTCTTCATTCCACGAACCAAATCCGTACCAAACAATAATTTGCCCCTGATGAGACAGCTCATACCTACCATGTCTATTTTTATCTTTCATTCCGCGACATTCACAATAATCAAATCTATGGGTAATTATAGAAGCAACGACCACAAAAAGAGGGACAAAAAGAAAACTAGCCAAAGTGCTATGATGGGCTCAGAGAGTATTGAAGTTAACGTATTGAAGCTGAAAAATAGTCTTAACCTCAACAGTCAGCCAAACTAAAAAGCCCTCACTACAGCTCCATATACGGAGTCACAGCGAGGGCTTTTCTCAGTTCAATACTTGGAGCAGAACGGTTACGCCGCAGCCAGCACTTTTTTCTGATGATCTAGGTATTCATCGTATGTGCCTTGAAAGTTGACGAGCTTTTTGTCTGTAACATCAATAATTGACGTTGCAAGCGATGAGACAAACTCGCGGTCATGGCTTACAAAAATAAGCGTACCTTGATAATTTTTAAGCGCAGCATTCAGCGCTTCAATCGCTTCCATATCCATGTGGTTGGTAGGCTCATCCATAATCAACACGTTGACGTCTTGCATCATCAGCTTACCAAACAATAAGCGGTTCTTTTCGCCACCTGAACAATTTTTCGCTTTCTTGTTGGCATCATCGGCGGTGAAGAGCAAACGTCCTAAAATGCCACGCACCATCAAATCATCATGTTTGGTGGTGCGCCATTGAGAAATCCAATCAAAGATAGTCAGATCATTATCGAAGTCCGCTGTACTATCTTGTGGGCAATAGCCAATTGAGGCATTCTCAGACCACTTCACGACACCTTGGCTTTGCTCTAAATCATCGACTAGGCAGCGTAACAATGTGGTTTTGCCTACACCATTCTCACCAATAACTGCCAAACGAGTGCCGGCTTCCAGTAGTAAGTTGCCTTTTTCGAATAGCAACTCCCCATCAAACTCATGCCCTAACTCTTGTAACTCAAGTGCCTGACGGTGCAGTTTCTTTCCTTCACCAAAGTCAATTGATGGGCTTAATCGACTCGATGATTTGACTTCATCAAGCTTAATTTTGTCCATTTTCTTAGCGCGAGAACTCGCCTGCTTGGCTTTCGAAGCGTTGGCACCAAATCGATTCACAAAATCTTGCAGTTCACTAATTTCAGCGGCTTTTTTGGCATTATTCGCAAGAAGCTGATCGCGAATTAAGCCTGACGCTTCTAGAAAGTACTCATAATTGCCCGGATAAATACGTAGCTCGCCGTAATCAATATCCGCCATGTGAGTACACACTGAATTCAAGAAGTGGCGATCGTGAGAAATGATGATCATCGTACATTTACGTTGATTCAGCTCATCCGCTAGCCAGTTAATCGTGTGAATATCCAAGTTGTTGGTAGGTTCATCTAACAATAAAATATCAGGGTTAGAAAATAGGGCCTGCGCAAGCAAAACGCGCAGCTTCCAACCCGGCGCGACATTTTGCATTGAACCGAAGTGAAGCTCCTCTTCAATACCCGCTTGAATCAAGATGTCACCCGCCCGACTTTCTGCAGTATAGCCATCCATTTCAGCGAATGTGCTTTCCAGCTCGGCCACTGCCATGCCATCTTCTTCACTCATTTCTGGCAACGAGTAAATGCGCTCACGCTCTTGTTTGATTTCCCACAGTTTACGGTCACCCATAATGACGGCATCGATCACATTGTATTGCTCAAAAGCAAACTGATCTTGACTTAGTACGCCAAGCTTTAACCCGGGAGTAATCGAGATATTACCCGCACTCGGAGTCAATGCGCCGCTGAGAATTTTCATGAATGTCGATTTTCCACAGCCATTGGCTCCGATCAAGCCGTAACGATTACCGTTACCAAACTTAGCAGAGATGTTTTCAAATAAAGGCTCGGCGCCGAATTGCATGGTGATGTTAGCTGTACTTAAGATAGTGGTGTCCTCGGAAGTGGGATTCCTTTAACAACAACACCTTATGTCGAATAGAGGTACTGTCAAAAAAGCGCAAATATTACGAAGGCGCTATTCTAACGGATTCGCTCCAAAGGTGATACAAATCACACTAACTTCTTCAAAAAAACTCATGCTGGGAGAATATGGCCGGGAATCTATCGAGGAAAAAAGCCCGGCTAAAACCGGGCTACAACTTATTAGCTGAAACTTAACTGAAACTTGGCTACAAAGACTAATTTAAGAAGCGATTGAGCAACTTGTCGACGGCTTTCTGGGTCTTTTCATCACTGATTTTGTCACCCAGTTTTTTGTTTAATTTATCAAGCCCACGATTAAGCTCTTTTTTCGCCTTCTGCTTCATCACATCATCTAATACGACCTTATATTTAGGTGCATACCAACTGCCCGTAATTTTAACCGGGATGGTTACGTCTTTTAGATCATTGATCGTTTTACCACCTTGTCCTTTTAAGCTACCGACAATTGAGGTTCGTACCGTAAAGTCCGTGGTTTCATTAATATAATTTGCCCAACCTTGACCGTGAATACGCAGCAGCGGCGACTGCATGGTGAAGTCATCCGTTGTCGCAACGCCTTTTGCAAGCTTTATGGTCGCTGTTAACGCACTAAAGTCCGTTTTTTGCGCTGTATCAGCCTGGTCAACTGGCTGGCCTTTCAGCTTCGCGTAATTCACGCGAATAAGTTGCGCGACATTAATGCCATTAAACGCACCATCACTGAATTTGATTACCACAGGGCCAGCTACGTTCCGTTTGATTGCTGTCGGGGTTAGGCCTTTACCGTGAATATCGAAATCAATATTTCCTGTCCCTTCAAGCATATTGTTATTGGCGACGTCTTTTAGAAGAGGCTGTACTTGCACCCCAGTAATCTTTCCTTTAGAAGAGTAATGCGCTGGCGTCTGACGGCCATCCAGCGTCGCGTTTGCAGCAATCGAACCAGAATACAAGTTGGCAGAAAATGCATCCAGCTTAGCCACACCATGATTCACGGAAATCTTAGCTAGTACATTTTGCATTTTTGCATTATTAGCTTGGAATTTATCGATGCCGACGCTGCCTTTTACATCCACTGTCTTCAACGCACTCAGATCAGGCTCTTTAGTCACAGCAGCAGGCACTGAATTGTCAGCCGATACTAACGGCTTAGACGTTTCAGCTTCCGTACCAGCAGACTTTCCACCAGCGCTTGTATTAGCTTGTGCTACTTTAGATGCCAAGAACTTATCAAGATTGACTTCTGGGCTATGCAACTTAAAACGAACCTTCAGAATTTTGGCTAAGGTCACATTCGCATTGCCACTAAACACCATATCGTTTGCCTGAAGCTTTTCCAAGGTCAAGGCAAGCTGCTGATCTGAAAGATTAAAGCTGACATCCGTTTTTAAGTTCAGCTTCATCGGTGAACTTGGAAGCGCAGCGCCTGATAGTTTACCAGCGAGATTGAAGCCACTAATGGCAACTCTAGAGACCTGATGATCGACACTAAGGATACCGCCACCTTGCAAATCAAAACTCGTCCCAGACGCTTGGCCAAGCAATGAATAAGTAAAGGTATTTTCTTTATCAAATTCAAAAGTACTTAATGCTAGCTTGACCGTTTTCAAGTCCATATCTGGCGCTTTCAGGTTTGCTGTCACATCGATATCTTTTAACGCGTATTGCGACATATCGCCCGACAAGCGAAGCTTCAAGCTCCCCTTTACCGAAAAAGTTTGCTGATTACTCTGCCCTTCCGCCGAAAAACGTGCCGTAGCCCATTCATTAGGCAGTAAACCCGTCAGGTTGGCTGCAACATTATCAAGCTTAGTTTCGGTGCCCGCTTTACGATCATTAATGACCAACTTCGCATCAGAAATCGTTACACCCGCGAGATTTATCTTCCACTTCGCGGGCGCTGTTGGCTGAGAGTCACTCTTGGGCTCAGCATTATTGCTCGCTGCTTTCTCTTCAGAACTTGGCTTAACTGGAGCCTTCGTTTGAGGCTTTTCAAGTGGCACCGCTTTCGGCTTAAGCAGCGCATCAATATTTCTGCGGCCATCTTTCAGTGTCTCGACGTTGACCTCTGCGCCATCCAAGGTCACATTGCCGATTTGCAGCTGATGGCTAAACAAAGGTAAGACAGAAACACTCACCCCAATTTGGTTGACTTTGAACATAGTCGGTTCAGAAAATCCACTTGGATTGCTCAGCTCGGTCTTGCCAAGTTCAAAGCCAATAGAAGGGAAAAACTGCCAATGGATATCACCGTCTATTTTCAGATCAAGTCCAGTGTGTTGTTTGACTTGCTCCACAATAAGCGGCTTAAATTGATTTGGATTGACCAAAGTAACAAGTGCTGTCACCCCGCCAACAATAACGACAACAATAACGGCAATAAATAACAGAAATTTCTTCATCAGCATTTACCTAACCTTGGCACCCTTCTTATTTTAGGGCGTAAGAAAAAAGAAAGTGGCACATAAAGTGCCACTTTCAATCGCAAAAATAAAGATAACTCAGTTAACTAAACGTTAAGAACGAAGCAACTTAGTAATGTGCGCTTTCAATACATCGATCGCGATGCGGTTTTTGCCGCCACGTGGCACGATAATATCGGCATGCTGCTTTGATGGTTCAATAAACTGCATAAACATAGGGCGAACCGTTTCTTTATACTGAGTCATCACCGACTCCATCGTTCTGTTGCGCTCTTCTACATCACGCTGCAAACGACGCATCAAGCAGATATCTAGAGGCGTATCCATGAAGACTGTCGCATGCATAAGATCACGCAAACGAGGATCTGTAAGAAGCAAAATCCCTTCAAGAATAATTACTTTCTTCGGTGTCAGCGTTGTCGTTTCATCCAGGCGAGTATGTTCAGAATAACTATACTCTGGTACTTCAACAGCTTTACCTTGGATAAGCTGCTCTAGGTGAGCACAAAGCAACTCGTGGTCCATCGCATTCGGGTGATCGTAGTTAGTCTTAACTCTTTCTTCCATGCTTAGGTGGCTTTGATCGTTGTAGTAGCAATCTTCTTTGATCACTCCAATTTGATGATCGCCAACCTTCTCACGAAGTTCATTATAAATAGTACTCGCGATTAAGCTCTTTCCTGAAGCGGAAGCGCCAGCAATACCGACGATGACACATTGATTCTTAATAGACATTATCTATCGCACCCGATGATAGTATGGTAAAACTTATTAGCGCTGTTATGCATTCAATTGAACCCACAACCCGCCACAAACATAAACCGCCCGATTATAGGGAGTTCAGACAATAGATGCTAGAGCCCGTTTACGTTTCGCGACGATTTTTACCGCCGTGTGTTCGAAAGATAAACAAGCCTAGGTCAATTAGACTAGCGTGACATCGATATTGTCCGGTTTCGCTTTTCCTTGCCAATACATACGGCTACATACTGAGTTAGCTAGTTCTATATAATAGTTCGCATGTTCGCTATCTGGGCGTGCTGCCACCGTTGGCTTACCGTTATCAATGTCTTCGCGCATCGAGATATGCAGTGGGATCTGAGCTAGCAACGATAGACCATAGTCCCCTGCCATTTTTTCCGCGCCGCCTTGACCAAACAAGGCTTCCTTATGACCACACTGACTGCAAATGTGGTGGCTCATGTTCTCAACAACGCCCAATACGGGCACTTTGACCTGTTCGAACATCGCCACGCCTTTACGGGCATCGGCCAACGCTAAATCTTGCGGCGTGGTGACAATCACAGCCGCAGTCACAGCAATACGCTGGGACAGAGTTAGCTGAATGTCGCCCGTACCCGGTGGCATATCAATGATGAGGTAATCAAGATCTGGCCACTGAGTTTCATCCAACAGTTGTGCTAGCGCTTTTGAAGCCATTGGGCCACGCCATACCGCGGCTTGACCTTGGTCGACTAAGTAGCCAATCGAATGAGTATAAATCCCAAATGCCTCAACAGGCTGCATCCATTTATTGTCGCGCACTTCAATGTCGGCATTTTGCTGGCCAATCATAATTGGCACTGATGGGCCATAAATATCGGCATCCAACAAACCCACTTTGGCGCCACTTTTAGCAATCGCAAGTGCCAAGTTCACGGCCGTGGTTGATTTTCCTACCCCACCTTTCGCTGATGTCACCGCGATAATGTTTTTTACACCCGCCGTCCCTTTCGGTACATGTGATTCAAGCGCTTTCACTTTGGTGCCCACTAAGAAATCAACCGATTGTACTGCCTTGCTGGCCACTTGTTCCTCTAGCCAAGCTTGCAGGTCACTGACTAGCTGACCAGATGCAAACGGGATATTAATTGTTAGTTGATGATTGGCAGAAAGATCTACCATTCCGGCTTGATTCGCCCATTGTTCAACCAACTGATCGTGCTGAAACTCATTCAACCAATCACAAAAATCTTGTTTAGAATTTAACTGACGCATAGAACCTCCTGGTGCGCTGCCAATCCTAACACTCACCGCTGCTCGACTAAACTAGAAAGCGGCAATTTTTCGTATCCTTGTGTTCTTGGCGTCACGGCTGTCATAGGTTAGTATTACTCATCAAATTTTAATCCTATCAAGTGAAGCGAAATATTAAGTATGGCAACTGATCCAAGAAAACTTTTGGTAACTTGCGCCCTTCCGTATGCTAACGGTTCTATCCACCTTGGCCATATGCTTGAGCATATCCAAGCTGATATTTGGGTTCGTTACCAACGCCTACGTGGCAACACAGTGAACTTTATCTGCGCGGACGACGCACACGGCACGCCAATCATGCTTAAAGCGCAACAGATGGGTATTACACCTGAAGAAATGATTGCTGCGGTAAGCGAAGAGCACCAAAAAGACTTCGCTGGCTTTGATATCAGTTTTGATAACTACCACAGCACTCACAGTGACGAAAACCGTGAGCTCGCTTCTCATATCTATCTTGAACTGAAGAAAAATGGCTTTATCTCTAGCCGTACGATCAGCCAGCTGTTTGACCCAGAAAAAGAAATGTTCTTGCCAGATCGTTTCGTCAAAGGCACTTGTCCGAAATGTAAATCTGAAGATCAGTACGGCGACAACTGCGACAACTGCGGTGAAACTTATAGCCCGACTGAGCTAATCAATCCTAAATCTGCCGTTTCTGGTGCCACACCAGTAATGAAAGACTCTGAGCACTTCTTCTTTGACTTGCCACAATTTGAAAGCATGCTAAAAGAGTGGACTCGCTCTGGCTCACTGCAAACTGAAACTGCAAACAAGATGCAAGAATGGTTTGAGTCTGGCTTGCAACAGTGGGATATTTCTCGCGATGCACCATACTTTGGTTTTGAAATCCCAGGCGAAAAAGACAAGTTCTTCTACGTTTGGCTAGATGCGCCAATCGGTTACATGGGCTCATTCAAAAACCTATGTAGCAAACGTGACGATTTAGACTTCGACGAGTACTGGCGTAAAGACAGCAGCACTGAGCTTTACCACTTTATCGGTAAAGACATCGTGTACTTCCACAGCCTATTCTGGCCAGCCATGCTAGAAGGCTCAGGTTTCCGCAAGCCAAACAACGTATTCGTACACGGTTATGTGACGGTGAATGGCGCGAAAATGTCGAAATCAAAAGGCACTTTCATCAAAGCCAGCACTTACCTTGATCACCTAGATCCTGAGTGCCTACGCTACTACTACGCGGCTAAGCTCAATAACCGTATTGATGACCTAGACCTTAACCTTGAAGACTTCACTCAACGTGTCAACGCTGATGTTGTGAACAAGATTGTTAACTTGGCATCTCGTAACGCTGGATTCGTGACTAAGCGTTTTGAAGGCAAGCTATCCGCAAACTTTGCTGAACCTGAACTGTACCAAGAATTCATTGACGCAGCCCCGCGCATTGCAGAGCTATACGACAACCGTGAATTTAGCCGAGCCATTCGTGAGATCACCGCATTAGCAGACAAAGCTAACCAATATGTGGATGAGAAAGCCCCATGGGTTGTGGCGAAAGAAGAAGGTAAAGACCAAGAGCTGCAAGACATCTGCTCTGTGGGCATCAACCTGTTCCGCGTTCTAATGACTTACCTCAAGCCTGTCATGCCTGCACTAACCGCACGTACAGAAGCCTTCTTAAACGAAGAGCTAACTTGGGATGGTATCGCACAGCCGCTGACTGACCACGAGATCACTAAGTTCAAAGCACTATTCAACCGAATTGATGCGAAGAAAGTTGAAGCGATGGTCGACGCATCTAAAGACGATGCGGCAGTTGAAGCAGCAGCGAAAGAAAAGGCTGAAGCAGAAAAGAACAAAGCAAGCCAAACGGAACTAGACAAAGATCCAATCGCAGATGAGATTGAATTTGACGCGTTCTCAGCAGTTGATATGCGTATCGCACGTATCATCTCTTGTGAAGAAGTGCCAAAAGCGAACAAGCTGCTTAAGTTCCAACTTGATATCGGTGGTGAAACTCGTCAAGTATTCTCAGGTATTAAATCTGCTTATAAACCTGAAGAACTGGAAGGCAAGCTGACGGTGATGGTGGCGAACCTCAAACCTCGTAAAATGAAGTTTGGTATGTCTGAAGGCATGATCTTGGCAGCAGGCCCAGGTGGCAGCGACCTATGGATCCTAGAACCACATGAAGGTGCTCAACCAGGTATGCGTGTGATGTAACACTCAGCTTAACCCTGATACCCAATCAATCCCTCAGTTTGAATCCAGCTGAGGGATTTTTAGTTGATAACCACGATGGATCATATTGCACCAATACAATGAAAATCAGTGAGCTGCATCATATTAACTCATTGTTTTTTAACACCTAACATTTGGCACGTCGCATGCTAGATAGGCATAATACTTTGGGGTCTTTATTTTAGGAGCCGCTATGTTTATCGCCATCTCTCTCTTAACGTCATTTAGTATTCTACTGGTGATGATGTTCTTAGCGAAACAACGTGAGAATACCTTCCTACGCCAATATCAATTGATCGTCACACTCAGGCAGCTGCTGTTACTCATCCGCCAAAGCCGAAGCAATACTCACTATGGGATCTCCGCCGAGAAAAATCTTGCCTCACAGCTCACCAATCTAAATAGCAGACTCACTGACAAATCCCACCAATTAGTCACCATCTCTCCGTTCGAGAGCAAACCCAACTACCGAGTCTTCCAGCAGATGTTAAAGTCCTTAACGCTAGACTGGAGAACACGCAGCGTGGCAAAAAACCAAATGGTGCACGGCAAAGCCATCCGTCACTGCTTGTTCTTAATAGACGAAGTGATGATCGCTTGGTTAGTGGAATCTGGCAGGCAAGATCTGAGCACCGAGTACCACCACCACTGGCAGCAAATTGTCGATGCGATGGAAGTCCTCACCAAGCTCAGGATCTCTATCCAAGATATCAGCACTAAGGAAGGGTTTCAGCAAGCGCAATACTGTTGCGATAAAATGCGACGAACCATTAATCAGCTGTCGATTATCTCACCGTTAACCCTCACCTCCCCCGCTTGCAACAAAGCACTGCAAACATTAAGCGAGCTGATCAATAACCCCGACTTTCCCCATACCACGCAAGCTCTATATGACCTCACCAACGATATTTCACTTAATATCGCCAGAGTTTACGACCAAATATTATCGGATCTGATCGAGCAGCTGTATTTACCGCTACCTATGGAGAGGATTGCTTGAGATTGAAGAAAGATAGTTAAACCGATCTCAGGTTATGTTAGATACAGTAGTTGGCGTTTTCATATTGGAACCTTATTTATCAGTTCAGTATTCTAGAAAAAGATTTTGTTTTCGTATTCTCGGACGTGAACTTTAACAACATCCCAAATGCGTACATTTTCGCCCGTAACTTCAAATACCTTTGCATGATTGTGTGGAGCAATACTTTTCATTTGATTGAAGTTGGACAGGAACGTTTTAATATCCAGAAGTTGGTTTCGAAGCATAGTGATGGTTATAGGGGAGTAACCTTTTCTTTCAAGGGTTAGATATGCATTAAGAATACGACTATTAATTTGGTCTTGACGCTGCGCCCATCGCTCTAGTCGATGCCTTACCTTATCTTTTTCATCTAGGTACTTTTGGGGTAATGTTTGAGAGTGCTGGCAATTCGGGGCTTCAATACTACTCTTTATTGGCTTTTGAACGGGTTCTTTGATAAGACGGCGAGTTTTTTTCGTCCACTTCCTCACCCAAACAATCAATTGTTTTAACATGATAGAAATTCCAGCTTTCTGATTGTTATAAAGGTAGTTGGAATCTATAGGTTTGTCTGTTGAATGAAAGCTGATCTTCAGTGCTAGATTTGATGAAGTTCTAATTGAAGCTATTCCTTACGGGAATCTTCACTGACTAATTTGCGTCCAACTAAGTGTTACCCGTATCCAAGTCCAATAGCAAACTCAAACCTCTAAATCAAAAAACTCCGCTGAGAGCCTCAAGCGGAGTCTTTATCAATAAGAAATCAGGCGAGATTATTTATTTAGCATCTTACGCGCTGCTTCAACAACAACACGGATAGCGTGCGCTTCTGTTTCTTTCAGTGTTGAGTGATCTGGGATCTCTTTTTGTGTACGGTTTAAGATAACACCTGCTACACAGCCAGCTTTAAGGCCAGAGCTTGCACACATGGTAAGAAGCGTTGCTGATTCCATTTCAAAGTTCAGTACGCCCATGTCTTGCCATTCTTGCATTGAACCTTGGAAACGGCGCACAACGCGGCCAGAGAATGTATCGTAACGCTCTTGACCTGGGTAGAAAGTATCGCTTGATGCCGTCACGCCCATGTGAACCTTGTTACCCGATTCTAGCGTCGCTTCACGCATTGCTGCGGCCACGTCGAAATCAGGTACTGCTGGGAATTCCATTGGAGCAAAGTGTTGGCTAGCGCCATCAAGACGAACTGAACCAGTAGTTACAATCATGTCGCCTACATTTACGTGCGGTTGGATAGCACCCGTTGTACCGATACGTAAGAAAGTATCAACCCCTAGCTGTGCTAGCTCTTCAACCGCGATTGACGTAGAAGGGCCACCGATACCGGTAGAACAAACTACCACTGATTTTCCGTCAAGTTTGCCTTTATATAAGGTGTATTCACGTGCACTATTTAGAAACTCTGGCTCATCGAGTAGCTCAGCGATTTTTTGTACACGAGCTGGATCTCCAGGAATAATTGCGATAGTTGCGCCGCTAAGATCAGATTTAGTGACACCAAGGTGGAATACAGCTTCTGACATTTCAAACTCCTTATAAGGCCTTTCTTTGCAGGCTCAGTTTTATTGGTAGGGTAAGGGGGTAATCTACCGATCATTACCTTTCCACATATCGATCTAGATCACACTATTCAAAGGTTACTAATTTCAATTTACACATTTAATCGGTTTGCATCACACTTCCATTGCAACCCATTCCATAAATAAGCGGAAAATAAAAAAGCGCCCATTATTCATGGACGCTTTTATTCAATGAGCTTTGTACTTCGGATTCCGGTTTAAACGCTACCTATTCCGATTTAAACTTGAGCAATCTAAGAGCATTGAGTGTGACTAGTGCGGTTGCCCCGCTGTCAGCCATAATAGCCGCCCACAGCCCAGTAATTCCCAGTACGCTAGTAACTAAAAACACCGCTTTTAGCCCAAGTGCCAACGTGACATTCTGTTTGATATTGGCAAGCGTCGCACGAGACAGCTCTATCATGCCAGCCAGCTCAACTAATCGGCTATGCGTTATCGCTGAGTCTGCTGTTTCTAGTGCGACATCGGTACCACTGCCCATAGCGATACCAATACTGGCGGCTTTCATAGCAGGTGCGTCATTAATACCATCCCCTACCATGGCAACCTGTCGGCTTTGTGCCAACTGCTCAACATAATGCACTTTGTCTTGAGGTAGCAATCCAGCTTGAAAGTCTATGCCAATCCGCTTACTTATTGCGGCTGCACTCAACGGGTTATCCCCCGTCAACATCACCGAATCAATCCCAAGATTTTTTAGCATACGTATCGCTTGCTGAGCATCTTCACGCAACGTATCTTGGCAAGCGATGATCCCCATCACTTCCTCGTCACCTTTCAAAGCGACAACGACTGTTTTACCTTCCGATTCCCATCGCTGAATTTTCTCACTGAGCGCTTCATCAAGGTGAGCCGTCAATTTACTCGGCGCTAATACGCTATAACGCTGGTCATTAATAACGCCAGTCACGCCGCTACCGATTAACGCTTGCTTATCATCGGCTTCTGGAAGCAACAAATTGTTCTTCTTTGCCTTGTTCACCAGAGCAACCGCCAGTGGATGGCTTGAGCCCACCTCAATCGATCCAACTATAGTTAATAAGCTTTCTTCACTCATGCCTGCAACCGGCTGAATGTCTGTCACTTCTGGCGTGCCTTTCGTTAGCGTACCTGTTTTGTCAAAAGCGATGGTTTGTACTCGCCCAAGCTGCTCTAGGGCCGCGCCACCTTTAATTAACGCACCACGCCGAGCCGCCGTGGCTAACCCTGAGGTTATCGCCGCAGGCGTAGAGATGACCAACGCACAAGGACAAGCAATCAATAACATAGCCAATCCGCGGTAAATCCAAGTGTCCCAATCTTGGCCGAACAATAGTGGAGGCACCACTACCACGACTACCGTGAGGAGCATCATGGCAGGCGTATACCAACTACTGAATTTGTCTATGAATCGCTCCAATGGCGCTTTGCGAGACTCGGCTTGCTCGATTAAATGCAAGATTCGGTCAATAGCATTTTCGCCTTGCTTAGACGTCACTTTAAAGCGCACAACTTTGTCGACGACAACCCCACCCGCCATCACAGATTCATTTTGATAACGTTCGACTGGTATCGACTCACCTGTCAAAGCGCTTTCATCAAAGCTCGCCGAAGAAGATATAAGCTCGCCATCAGCTGGCAGTCTTCCGCCTGGAGAAACTTCAATCACGTCACCAATGTCTAACGCACCAGCTGGCACCTCGATGCGTTCGCCATCGACTATCTTGACGGCATTTTCCGGCACCAGTTGCATCAACGATTGCACGCCGCTACGGGCGCGTGAAGCGGCGAACGCTTCTAAGCGCTCACCAATCAAAAACAGCAACAATACCATGGCGGCTTCAGCGGTATCGCCCAAATAGAGCGCGCCCAAAGCAGCAACACTCATCAACATTTCAATCGCAAATGGTGTGCCAGATAAAGCAAGCTGAATCGCTTTTCTAGCGATAGGGTACAAGCCCACTAAACATGTTACGGTAAACAGCCATTGGCTGGCGACAGGAGAAAAATAGGAAAGGATGGCCGCGACCATGACCGCAATGGCGACAGAAATAACGTGCAAGTTATCTTTAACGTGGCTAAACCAGCCAGAAGCTTCGATCGTCTTATTCGACGTCGCTTCCGCAGACTTCAGAGTAAAGCCTACTTTTTTTACCGCAGCGATAACCTGCTCCGCGACAGATTGATCTACATATTTCACTACCAACTTTTCGGTAGCAAATAAAACTTTACTCTCTGAAATACCGGCGACTTTATTAACCGCGGTTTCCACTTTTTTTGCGCAGGATGGGCAGTCCATCCCCGAAATTAGCCAACTTTGGCTGGTGATATATTGAGAAGGTCGCCGCCGCTCAGGCTCTTCGTCTAACGAGCTTGCATCTGATGCGCAGCCCGAACTGTCACAGCAACTAGCCGAAGATTCTAGGCTGGCAGCCTGAATCGCCGCCATTGGTTGACTAACACAAGATTGAGGTTGAATAGTGTTGATTGAAAAGTTTTTTGCACGGCATGCTGAATGTTTAGTGCACATGGGGCTTTCTCCATTTCTTAAGATACCCCACAAGAATAGACCTTGGAGCGTACTCCAAGGTCAAGGGCTATGATGCAGTTTTTTCTTCTTCCTGAACGACTGCGCTGATTTCTTCAATCACCATTGCATCATGCGAACAAAAAGGTTGAGTATTAACGCAGTGCACTGGGTCATCTTCAACTAAGCTTGCGTCCTCAATTCCCAGCATGAGCTGGCTTATATGCTTTTTCAGCACAAAAAATGCTAGCGTACCAAACACAACGGTACCGAGAGCCGAGCCATACATCACACCATAAGCCCCATCCACATGCGCACCGACATAGACAAAGGGCAAAGTACCAAGCGTCGCTTTGCCAAGATTCAACGCCGTGGAGTACAAAGGCTTACCTAGATTATTGAATGAAGCATTGACCACAAATAATGTGCCGTTAAATACGTAACTAATCGCAATATAGGTACAAAAGACCGATACAATTCCTGCCGCATCCCCCGTTAACCTAAACCCAGCAATAATCAACCCTTGGGAGAGGTAAAGCACTAGACATATCAGCACTGAATACGCAGTGGTGACCAACACCGAGTTTTGTAAGACCTCTTTAATTCTGTCGAATCGACCGGCGCCAAAGTTTTGGCCAATAATCGGCCCTATCGCCCCAGACAGTGCGAATATCAGACAAAAACTCACTGGGACCAATCGCCCAATCACCGCATATCCAGCAACAAAATCTTCACCCGATTTAGCAATAAAAGCAGTAATAATCGCATTCCCTATTGGAGTCGCACCGTTAGTAATGATAGCGGGCACAGCAATCGCAAAAATAACCTTTATGTGGTTGAGCCATTTTTGCAATGACGGCCACGCCAATAGATCATATTCCTTGATGAGCGGATATAGGGAGAAAAATAACACGGTAAAACGAGCAAACACTGAGGCGATAGCTGCACCTTCTACGTTCCAGCCAAAACCAAATATAAACAGCGGATCGAGTACGGCATTCACAATGCCACCATACAGCTTCGACCACATGGAACGTTTTGCGTCCCCAGCGGCACGTAGCCCAGCACCAGCCGACATCGCGAGTGCCAAGATAGGTCCAGAAGGCAGCATAATACGCATATAGTCTGCTGCTTTTTCCGCCGCGTATCCCTTAGCACCTATAGTGGCGAGCAGCTCTGGAATAAAAAAATACATCACAGCGCTGATTACCGTACTGACAAGCACTGAGGTGATCAAAATACTAGTCCCGATATCTCGGGCATCAGGCCGCTTATTCGCCCCAATCGCTTTCGATACCAAAGCACCCATCGCAATTGAGGTACCAATAGAAGTTGAGGTGGAAAAGAACAATAATGTGCCAGCAAACCCGATAGCGGCAGCAAGCTCAACCTGGCCAAGCATACTGATAAATAGCATGTCGACTAAATCGACCACAAACAATCCCATCAAGCCAACGGAGCCCGCCCCCGTCATCACCAAGATATGTTTCATTGTTGATCCTTCAACAAACTTGGCTGCATGCTTTGACATATTTCCTACCTTCTAAAATACAAAAAAGGCGCATTGCGCGCCCAATCATAGCCAAGTTAATTCGCATCGTTCACCTTATTGTAAAGAACGATATTGAGAATCACTCAACCTAATTTTTCTCCGTGATACTACACCGGATGTTGAAAACAATCATCAATGTTTTTACCGATCGCTCTGAGCACATCCGTACGAGTGATGATACCGACTAACTTGCCATTATCCACCACAGGGTAAGCTTTAGGCTTACCTACTCTCATCTTATCTGCCAACTCAATAATGCTAGTATCAGGTTTCACCGACAACACTTCAGGATGCATGCAGTCACCGACAAGGTGAGTGTCTTGACAAAAATAACTCACCTTGACTAACTTATCTAACAAGTCTTGCTCAGATAGAAATCCAATGACTTCTTCTTTCTCGTTGATAACTGGACCACCTAAATGCGGTGAGCTCATTACTTTGTTTAGTGCCGCACTTAACGACATCTCCACCGTGAAGGTGACTGCTTTGGCTGTCATATAATCTTTTACTTTGAGCGATTCCATGTTTGCTATCTCCTTGACTCAAAAGCTCCAACCGTCTGTCTTTAAGTGTCGACTACTTTCTTCAATTTACGCAATGGATTTAAGCAATTTTATTAATAGGTGATACCTATCATGCTTTCAGTGTACCCCTATCGAGTATGTTACATTGCGACGTCGAAGCTTCTGCAACTCACCACCGCTCAGCGGCATCAGTATCAGAGCATCGGCTCTCTATCCAGCGGCTTCCTTGTTTGGTGCGCTCTTTTTTCCAAAAAGGCGCACGGGTCTTAAGTTGATCCATAATATATTCGGCAGCAGTAAACGCCTCACCACGGTGTGTACTCGCAACGCCGACAAAAACGATATCGTCCCCCACATCCAGCGCTCCCACTCGATGAATCACAGTGACATCAGTTAACGTCCAACGATGCACAGCTTCTCCACCAATGCTATAGAGCGATTTCTCGGTCATACCCGGATAATGCTCAAGCTCCAGCCCTACAACATGATCGCCTAGATTCATGTCGCGCACTTTACCGACAAACGTCACGACTGCGCCCGCTGATGGGTTCTGGCTCAATAGATCATATTCGCCGCCCACAGAAAACGGACCTGTTTGCACCGAAATGCGAATCGCCATGTTATCCCCCCGTCACTGGAGGGAAGAACGCCACCTCGTCGCCATCATTAAGTGACGTATCAAAATCCACGACCGATTGATTCAGCGCTGCAAGAAGCTTGCCTTTTTCTAATGCCAACGACCATTTCCCTGCCTGTGATGCTAACGACGCTCGCAGCGCTTCTACCGTTGCAAACCCTTCCTCAACTTCCAAAGAGTCAGTGCCTAATAGCTCTCTCGTTTGAGCAAAAAATAATACCTTAATCATAACTCCGCCTTAAAATGACCAGATTTCCCACCGACCTTTTCCAGTAAACATACCGAGCCAATCTGTATGTCTTTTTGCACCGCTTTACACATGTCGTAAATGGTCAGAGCCGCGATTGAAGCGGCGGTCAAGGCTTCCATCTCCACCCCAGTTTGCCCTTTTAGTTTGCATAAGGACTCAACCCGAACTTGATTGCGTTCCATCTCCGGATATAAGTTCACCTCAACTTTAGACAGGAGCAATGGATGACAAAGAGGAATAAGATCCCACGTTTTTTTTGCGGCTTGAATACCCGCAATCCGCGCAATCGCAAACACATCCCCTTTGTGATGAGAACCGGATACAATCAATTGCAATGTTTCTGCAGACATAGACACGATGGCTTGCGCGCGCGCCTCTCGCACCGTTTCCGGTTTCGCGGAGACATCCACCATATTCGCTTCACCATGCTCATTTAAGTGAGTTAATGTAGCCATGCAACACTCCTAGGTAAATTTGTTGGTCACATGCGGCATGAAATTGCACGGTTTATGGGAAGCATCTAGCTGCTGCTGAATTATTTTCGTCCAAGCTGTGCGACACGCACCAGTCGAGCCTGGCATGGCAAAAATAACCGTATTGTTGGCAAAGCCTGCTACCGCTCGAGACTGGATAGTTGACGTCCCAATCTCCTCGTATGACACCGCCCTGAACAACTCTCCGAAACCTTCCACACACTTATCAAACAAAGGACTAATCGCTTCTGGCGTGGTATCTCGCGCTGTAAACCCGGTTCCGCCAGTGATCAAAATTGCTTGTACTGTTTCATCCGCAATCCAATTAGAGACAATCGCCCTGATTTGGTATTTGTCATCCACCACAATTTGTTTGTCAATGATAGAGTGACCTGTTTCTTTTGCCTGTTCCAGCAAGTAATGCCCAGACGTATCAGTCTCTTCAGTTCGTGTATCTGAAACCGTTAGTACGGCAACACTCGCCAAGCGAGATTCGTTTTCAGCATGTCCCATAAGATTTCCTAAATTTTGTCAGTATGATATTTCCAAGATGGGATTAGCCTCCGATAGAGGCTAAGTGCGGGGTACTGCCTGAGTTTCCCAGATGCAATTGATGACCTGAAGTTTTGGTTTGTAGCTGCGCATCTATGCGATGGATAAGCTCTGTAGTTTGGCCATCCGCTTGCAATAAATCGCGAAGCTCTACGCCATGCTCGCCAAACAAACACAAATGTAACTTGCCGCGGGCAGAGACACGAAGTCGATTACAGCTGGCACAAAAACCAGCTTCGTACGGCATAATCAAGCCTATTTCTCCCGCATAATCTTCATGTGTGAATACTTGAGCCGGTCCATCATGGCTCTGACGCGCTTTGCGTTTCCAACCAAGATTAACTAATTGTGTTCGAATCACGTCACCGGAAACGTGCTGCTGATCGAACAGCGAATCCATTTCACCAGTTTGCATCAGTTCAATGAAACGAAGTTGAATCGGCCGCTCTTTGATCCACATAAGAAAAGTGGGGAGTTCTTTAAGGTTAAACTGCTTAAGTAAAACAGTGTTCACTTTTATTTGGCGGTAACCGACTTCTAAAGCTCGGTCTATGCCCGCCATAACTTGTACAAACTTATTTTGGCCAGTAATTTGCCGAAACATATTGGCATTCAAGCTGTCGACACTGACATTAATATGTGTCAAACCCGCTTGTTGCCATTCTGCAACATGCTTTTCTAGTCGATACCCGTTGGTCGTTGTTGCCACCGTTTCGATGCCAGGCGTATCTGAGACTGTCGCGATAATGTCGCGGAAGTCTTTGCGCATACTTGGCTCTCCGCCGGTAATGCGCACCTTAGTGGTACCACAGAGAGCAAAGGCATTCGTTACCCGACGAATTTCGTCAAGACCAAGAAAAGATGAACTCGCCTTACTCGGTGGAACATACCCATCCGGTAGACAATATGTGCACTTAAAGTTACATACATCCGTGACGGATAAGCGTAAGTAATAGAATTGCCGTTTAAAGCTATCTTCCAGCTGGATGGCCATGCAGTTCCTTTTTCAGCAATTAATATAGGCAAGCATTTGCTACAACTCACTTTTATAAATTCTACCGACAAGTAATAAAATTGCCAGCCTTTCAGCTAACCAACTGGTAATGTCCTCGCCACTAAAGCTGCCTCAACATGAAGTGTAGCTAATGAAGTTGGAGAGACTGGTCAAATAAACATGAACAATGACTCAATTGAACCTTTACTTCTCACGTATCTATTTAAAAAGCCGTTAATTGAGTTCGAGAACGTTAAGTGACAATACTGCACCTTCGGCTAAGATAGGTATATAATTACCAAGCCTATTAACATCGCCCTTATCATAGATAAGTTAAGCATTTATCACGTTCTAAGGGAATGCTCACACCAATTTAAATGCTATTCACGGGGCCTGTAGAGAACACATAGATGACTTTATATTCAACCAAAAAAGTAGTCGCCATCGGCGGCGGTCATGGCCTAGGGCGCGTTCTGTCCGCACTCAAAGATTTTGGTTCCAATGCGACGGGAATTGTCACCACCACAGATAATGGTGGTTCAACAGGCCGGATTCGAGATAGCCTTGGAGGAATCGCATGGGGAGACACCCGAAATTGTATTAACCAGTTGATCACCGAGCCCTCGATCAGCTCTATGATGTTTGAGTATCGATTTAAAGGCAACGGCGAGCTGTCAGGCCATAACCTCGGCAACCTTATGCTCACTTCATTAGACAATTTATCAGTTCGGCCACTAGACGCCATTAATTTGATTCGAGATATGCTAAAAGTCAGCGTCAATATTATTCCGATGTCAGAACACCCAACCGATTTGACGGCCTTATCAGTCGATGGTCAATCGGTCACTGGAGAGACCAATATTGACGAAATGAATCAGCCGTTAAGACGCCTCGACTTAGACCCAGAGGTCCCCGCGACTTCAGAAGGTGTGACGGCAGTCGAACAAGCCGATTGCATTGTGTTAGGGCCGGGAAGCTTTTTAACCAGTATTATGCCCCCTCTTCTACTTCCAGATATAGGCCACGCTATCGCGCGCAATCAAAATGCGAAGCTGATCTTTATAGATAACTTGGCCCCAGAAAAAGGCCCAGCCAGCATAATGCCATTGAAGCAAAAGCTGGAATGGTGTGAGCGGGCATGCCAGGCCCGAAAGATAGATGCCGTGATTGGCGAAGACGATTACACAGAAATAGCCGCCGAGTGGCAGTGTCTAAATGTCGACTTAGCCTCGCCAAACAGAGCTTGGCGCCACGATAGGGCTAAACTACAGGAAGTTATAGAAAAGCAGTTACGCCGATAGCTCTTGGTAACGTCGATAGGTCGTTTGTAATACCACGAGCAATTCCTGTCCGTCGACCGATTGCTCTAATACAACCCCAGTTTTCGCTTTAGAATCAATCGCTGTCGCCGTTCCACAGAGTGCGTCGGCACCAAAGCTCGCCGCACTACTTTTTAGTGCGTGACTAATGTGCTTTAAATATTCATGTATGTCGTCGGATGCATCTGTAGATAAATGATTAATATAATCATCTAACTCACCAAGAAAGATGTTGAGTAACGTCGCCACGTTCTCTTGGCCGACTTCAGACGACAATCGATCAATTTTGCTTTGATTTAGCAATTCCAACGCCATTTTGTTCTTCCTTCGAATTCCACGCTTGTAGCTTGCGATAAATAGTTGATGGACTCACATCAAGATATCCAGCGGCTTTAGGGATATTACCGTCACAAGCCGCAATAGCTTGCTCAATCGCCATTTTTTCGGTGAGCCATAACGGGAAAATATCTTGCACGCTAACATTATCTTTTTCCTCCATTTTTACTCGAATCTGATTGTCGCTCATTTGATTCAGAGGAGGAGGAAGCATGTTATAGGCAATTTCCTTGCCATCGTTTAGCACCACCACATTACGCAACACATTTTGCAATTGACGAACATTGCCCGGCCACTCATAGCGGTTAAACTTCTCTACCACTTCAGGGGTTAGGCGAATGAAATCTTTCCCTTCTTCGTTAGACATATAGCCTAATAAAGAATAAGCGATTTCGATAACATCTTCCCCTCTTTCTCTCAAAGGCGGTAGATGCAGAGGTATCACATATAGACGATAGTAGAGATCTTCTCGGAAACGACCTTCTTGCACTTCCTTCCATGGGTCACGGTTCGTCGCACATACAAATCGAACATCGACGCTCTTCATTTTCGATGAGCCTACCTTTTGAAAGGTACCCGTTTGAATAAATCGCAATAGCTTGGTTTGCAGATCCAAATCCATCTCGCATAACTCATCCAAAAACAAGGTCCCGCCATCAGCCAATTCTGCGGCTCCTTGACGATCTGTTGCTGCCCCTGTAAACGCCCCTTTCACATGGCCAAACAGCTCACTTTCAATCAAATCTTTGGGAATAGCTGCGCAGTTAATTGCAATAAAAGGCTTATCACCGCGCTTGCTCGCCGCATGAATCGCTTCGGCGCACACTTCTTTGCCCGTACCACTTTCACCCGTAATAAAAATACTGGCTTTACTCGATGCAGCAGAATCGATTGTCCGATACACTGCTTGCATATTTTGGCTACTGCCAATGAAACCTTGGTATTTAGCATTACCAGCGTCTGTTTTAAGTTTGCTAGCTTTACGAATAGCATTGTTAACGGTGACACGCAACCTATCGGCTTCACACGGTTTGATGAGGAAGTCTTGAGCACCGTGCCGCATTGCTTCAACCGCAATATCAATCGACCCGTGCGCCGTCATGAAGATAACGGGCACATCCGGGTAAGTTTGTTTCACGGCAAACAAAACGTCCATTCCGGTCATATCAGGTAGGCGTAGATCAAGTAATATCAAGTCTGGCCGACACGCTCCAACGCTATCGATAGCATCACGACCGGTACCAACAATATTGATATCTATGTCTAAGGGAGTCAGGTATGAACGATACAATAATGCGACGGACGCAGTATCTTCAACCATCAATAAATACTTTCTTTTTTGGTCTGGAGTTGTTTGTTGCATAGCCTAGCCACAATGCGTTGCAATTTGTGTAAATAATTGCATTAAGATTCGCACTTTGCAAAGTCATTTTGAGTGAAAAATACAAGCTGCTTGATAAATAAACGAAAATTTATTGGCACGCTATATGCGATAACTAAAGCTAACCCTAACGGGTTACCTAGCCAACTGACGTTGTTAGTGAACTTAGTTTTCACACATATGAGCCAATAGATGTCGTTTCTATTGGCCATTTTTTTATGTGCTCAACTATTATTTTAGGTGCTCAACTATTGACGATAAATTGCTTACGCAACGTTTCTATTTCATCGCGTTTCTGGGCCGCCAACTCAAATTCTAAATCCTGCGCATGTTTATACATCGCCGCTTCGAGCTTACTGATCTCTTTGTCTAACTGCTGAGGCGAAAGCGTTCCATAGTAAGATTGAGATGATTCGGCCACTTTAGATAACGGAACCGCTTGGTTCGACTTCCGCTTTTTACCCTTAGCGATATCACCCAGCTCCATAATGTCTTGCACGTTCCGCTTCAGCGCTGTTGGCTCAACGCCTATGGCCTCATTATGCGCTTGCTGTTTTCCACGGCGGCGTTCGGTTTCATCCATCGCCTTTTTCATCGATTTCGTTACTGAGTCTGCATAGAGTATCGCCTTACCCTCTAAATTACGGGCCGCCCGGCCAATGGTTTGGATTAACGACCGCTCTGAACGTAAGAAGCCTTCTTTATCCGCATCTAAAATCGCCACCAACGACACTTCCGGCATATCTAAGCCTTCTCGCAACAAGTTAATACCAACTAAGACATCGAACTCGCCGAGACGTAAATCTCGAATGATTTCCACCCGCTCTATCGTGTCAATGTCTGAATGCAGATAACGCACCTTCACATCATGTTCGGTTAGATATTCAGTCAGATCTTCCGCCATTCGTTTGGTGAGTGTGGTCACGAGAACTCGCTCATCGCGCTGGCTACGCAAGCGAATTTCCGACAACAAATCATCCACCTGAGTCGAAACAGGGCGAACTTCCAGTTCAGGATCAAGCAGGCCAGTCGGGCGAACAACCTGATCCGCGACGTCATCTTGTGACTTATCTAATTCATAATGGCCCGGCGTTGCTGAGACAAAAATGGTCTGCGGCGCCAAAGCCTCAAATTCATCAAACTTAAGCGGGCGATTGTCTAAAGCAGAAGGAAGACGGAAACCAAACTCCACCAATGTCTCTTTACGAGAACGATCTCCCTTAAACATCGCACCAATTTGCGGCACGGTGACGTGTGACTCATCAATGACCAATAAACCATCTTTGGGCAGATAATCAAACAGAGTGGGTGGAGGCTCACCTTCAGAACGCCCGCTCAAATGACGGGAGTAGTTTTCGATCCCTGAACAAAAGCCCAGTTCCATCATCATTTCTAGATCAAACTGTGTGCGCTGACTGATCCTCTGTTCTTCCAATAACTTGTTGTTATTTTTAAGATAACTGACTCGCCCTTCCAGCTCTTCACGAATCTTTTCTATTGCCTCTAAAATACGCTCACGCGGAGCGACATAGTGAGTTTTGGGGTAGATGGTAAACCGAGGAAGATCGCGCTGCTTGATAGCGCCTGTCAGCGGATCGAACAAACTGATACATTCAATCTCATCATCGAACATCTCAATTCGTACTGCATCTTGCTCTGATTCCGCCGGAAAGACATCAATCACTTCTCCGCGCACCCTAAATTGGCCACGCTCAAACGTCACATCATTGCGCGAATATTGAATTTCTGCCAAGCGGCGTATTATATCACGTTGATTTATCATATCGCCGCGACTCACGTGCAGCATCATTTTCAAATAAGATTGCGGATCGCCAAGGCCATAAATCGCTGAAACTGAAGCCACGATGATGGCATCCTCTCTTTCCAACAATGCTTTGGTCGCAGAAAGACGCATTTGCTCAATATGCGCATTAACCGAGGAATCCTTCTCAATGAAGGTATCAGTCGTCGGCACATAAGCTTCAGGCTGATAGTAATCGTAATACGAGACAAAATATTCCACCGCGTTATTGGGGAAAAACGACTTCATCTCACCATAGAGCTGAGCGGCTAGAGTCTTATTCGGCGCCAGAATAATCGCAGGCCTCTGGGCTGTCGCAATCACATTCGCTAATGTAAACGTCTTACCTGAACCCGTGACCCCAAGTAATGTTTGATGCGCTAGCCCCGAATCCAATCCATCAAGCAATTGCTCAATGGCTTGCGGCTGATCCCCCGCAGGCTGGTAGTCAGACACCAAATCGAATACTTTTTTCATAATTACTCCAGCTATTTACCCGCATATATCGAAACCCTACCGACTTGAGTATATTGTCACCGCATTTACTCACGACATCAAACGTCAGATTGCCACCTTCCCGAACAAAAATTACAGCAACCTGTAGAAATCTTAGTTTACCTCATAACAATCAATTAGATATAAACACGAAACAATCAGAAATACCCCAAAATTCTTTGTAATCAAACGATTTCAACTTGTAACCAACATGGTTATCCACAAATTTAGTGGATAAGTAACCCAAGGCCAATAACTGCAAGCTCTAACGGAAAGTAAAGGTATTTTGTTGATTTATATTTTTAATTTTAATCCTTATTCCTGTGTTGACATCGTTTTATCAGGGCGCTAGTATTCGCCCCGCTTTAAGCAATTCCCCCTTAGTTCAGTTGGTAGAACGGCGGACTGTTAATCCGTATGTCGCAGGTTCGAGTCCCGCAGGGGGAGCCAAATTTTGAAGGCCCATTCTTTAGGATGGGCCTTCTTCGTATTTGCGATTTGAAATTGGCATGTTCGCCTGACTAAGGTGGATTTTTTGCTTATGCTTGAACAACAAACGGAATTTGCTTAACTCGACAACCATGCAATTCGTAGATAAGTGCCCATCGCAATGCTGTTTAAAATGTGGTGAGCAGCCTTACTCATAAAACCCTATTAATGCGTGGTTGTTATTGGTTGAGTGAAACACGATAATATTACAATCGAAACGTTAACACTTAACTACTATGACCGAATATTTTTTGTTGATGGTCGGCACCGTCCTAGTCAACAACTTTGTACTCGTAAAATTCTTGGGACTCTGCCCGTTCATGGGCGTGTCGAAAAAACTAGAAACCGCCATTGGCATGGGGCTAGCAACGACCTTCGTGATCACCTTAGCGTCGGTTTGCTCTTATCTAGTTGAAAGCTATATCCTTCGCCCTCTTGGCCTCGATTACTTGCGGACGATGAGCTTCATCCTTGTCATCGCAGTTGTGGTGCAATTTACCGAAATGGTGGTGCATAAAACCAGCCCTACTTTATATCGTCTACTCGGCATTTTCTTACCGCTTATCACGACCAACTGCGCCGTTTTGGGCGTCGCATTGTTGAACATCAACGAAAACCACAACTTCATTCAGTCGATCGTGTATGGCTTTAGCGCCGCTGCTGGTTTTTCTTTAGTGTTGATTTTATTCGCTTCGATGCGAGAACGCATTGCGGCCGCCGATGTTCCTGCGCCATTTAAAGGGGCCTCGATTGCTATGATCACCGCAGGTCTTATGTCGCTCGCCTTTATGGGCTTCACTGGATTGGTGAAGTTGTAATGAGCTCGATTTTATTGGCCATTTTGGCCTTAGCCGCGCTCGCGGCAATTTTCGGTGCCGTATTAGGCTTCGCTTCTATTCGCTTTAAAGTCGAATCTGACCCTATCGTCGAGCAAATCGACCAAATTTTACCACAGACTCAATGCGGTCAATGTGGCTATCCTGGCTGTCGCCCCTACGCTGAAGCGATTGCGGGCGGTGACAAAATTAATAAATGTCCACCGGGTGGCCAAGCGACAATCGAAAAACTGGCGGATCTTATGGGTGTTGAAGCCGAGGAATCCGCACATGACCTCTCTGATGCTGTCAAGAAAGTGGCCTACATTCATGAAGACATGTGCATCGGCTGTACTAAATGTATTCAAGCCTGCCCAGTAGATGCCATCGTCGGGGGTACCAAAGCTTTACATACTGTCATTAAAGATGAATGTACCGGCTGCGACTTATGTGTTTCCCCCTGCCCGACCGACTGTATTGAAATGATTCCAGTCACCACAACAACCGACAATTGGAAATGGCAGTTAAACCAAATTGCCTCCGTCGACGTGACCGACATCGCCTCATCAAATAGCTCCAAACATGCCAGCGAAGGATAATCATGCAGTCGTTAATTGAACAAATCAAAACTGGCGCGATGTGGGACTTCCCGGGAGGCATTCACCCACCGGAGAATAAGCGCCAATCTACTCAGGCCTCCATCGTCAGTGCTTCGCTACCGAATGAAATAGTTTTGCCGCTTAAGCAACATATCGGCCATCCGGGCAACTTAGTGGTAGAGGCTGGTGATAAGGTGCTCAAAGGGCAACCTCTCACTCAATACGACACTAGCTTTATGCTACCGGTCCATGCACCAACCTCAGGAACCGTGACTGCCATTGAGCCAAGAACCATCGCACACCCATCTGGGTTAAGCGAAACTTGCATTATTCTCCAGCCCGATGGCAAGGACCAATGGGTTCCTCTTAGCCCTTGTGCAGACTATGCCCAACGTTCACCCGATGAGCTTATCGAAATAATCCGCCAAGCTGGAATCTCTGGAATGGGCGGTGCTGGTTTTCCCACCGCCAAAAAAGTGCAATCTGGGCTCGCTCGCACCGAGATACTGATCGTGAACGCCGCCGAATGTGAGCCCTACATCACTTCAGATGACATGTTGATGCGCCACTACGCAAACGAAATCATTGATGGCATCAGTATTGTCGAACACATCTTAAAGCCCAAGCTCACCATCATAGGGATCGAAGATAACAAGCCGGAAGCGGTGAGTGCGCTTCAAAACGCAGCCAAAGACAAAGATTTGGTCATTCGCGTTATCCCGACCAAATATCCATCGGGCGGCGAAAAGCAGCTGATAAAGATCTTAACCAACAAAGAAGTTCCAAATGGCCGTATCCCAGCAGATATCGGCATTTTGGTTCAAAACGTAGGGTCGCTTTACGCCATACACAAGGCGGTGTGTGACGGAGAGCCCTTGATCAATCGTTTGGTTACCCTAACAGGCAAAGCCTTTAAAACACCCCGCAACATCTGGGCATTAATTGGCACACCAATTGACGGCCTGCTGAATGAATTTGAATACAAAGAAGAAAAAAAGTCGCCGCGGCTAATTTTGGGCGGACCAATGATGGGATTCACCCTCCCTCATGCTGGCGTGCCGCTAACCAAAACAACCAACTGCATTTTAGCGCCAAGCCGCAAGGAAATTAGCCCAAGCCAGTATGAAATGGCCTGCATTCGCTGCGGCCAGTGCTCAGATGCTTGCCCAGCGTCACTGCTACCACAGCAACTACAATGGCATGCCAAAGCAGAAGAATACGATAAGTGTGAAGAGCTACATCTCAAAGACTGTATCGAGTGCGGCGCATGTGCTTACGTTTGTCCAAGTGAAATCCCACTGGTTCAATATTACCGCCAAGCCAAAGCAGAAATTCGGGTACGCAAAGAAGAAACAGAAGCAGCAGAACGAGCTCGCCTACGCTTCGAGGAGAAAAAAGCCCGACTGGAACGCGACAAAGCAGCGCGAGAAAATCGCTTCAAAGACGCAGCCAACAAACGTCGTCAAGAGATGAAAACACCTGCTGGTGACGATGCGATCGCGGCAGCCATCGCTCGAGTCAAATCTCAAAAAGACCAGACCAAACCGCAACAACAAAAACCCGCAGTAGCAGCAGCCATCGCTCGCGCAAAAGCGCAGCAAGCTGCTGCACTTCAAGCAGGTAACGAGCCTGACAATACCGAAATGTCGAAACTCCGAGCGGAGCGCAAGCGACTCGCTAGAGAGAGAAAAGCAGAAGCTGAAACGTCCAATGCGACTGTGGAAGAGCCCCGTAACAAAGACGAAAAGATAGACGCTGTGGCTGCGGCCATTGCTCGCGCTAAAGCCAAGAAACAGGCTGCTAGCCAATCATCAGCTGACGCCGCCGCTGAACCCAGCAAACAAGATAGCAAAAAAGACGCTGTCGCCGCCGCAATTGCTCGCGCCAAAGCCAAAAAGCAGGTAGCTAGCCAAGCGCCAGCTGATACAGCTGCTGAGCCAAGCGAGCAAGACAGCAAGAAAGCCGCTGTCGCCGCCGCAATTGCCCGTGCAAAAGCCAAGAAGCAAGCCGCTAGCCAAGCACCAGCTGACACGGCTGCCGAGCCAAGCGAACAAGACAACAAGAAAGCCGCCGTCGCTGCTGCGATTGCCCGCGCAAAAGCCAAGAAGCAAGCCGCTAACCAAGCACCTGCTGACACAGCTGCCGAGCCAAGCGAACAAGACAACAAGAAAGCCGCCGTCGCCGCTGCGATTGCCCGCGCAAAAGCCAAGAAGCAAGCCGCTAACCAAGCACCTGCTGACACGGCTACCGAGCCAAGCGAACAAGACAACAAGAAAGCCGCCGTCGCCGCTGCGATTGCCCGCGCAAAAGCCAAGAAGCAAGCCGCTAGCCAAGCACCAGCTGACACGGCTGCCGAGCCAAGCGAACAAGACAACAAGAAAGCCGCCGTCGCCGCTGCGATTGCCCGCGCAAAAGCCAAGAAGCAAGCCGCTAACCAAGCACCTGCTGACACAGCTGCCGAGTCAAGCGAGCAAGACAGTAAAAAAGCCGCTGTCGCCGCCGCGATAGCTCGCGCAAAAGCCAAAAAGCAGGTTGCTAGCCAAGCGCCAGCTGACACTACGATTGAACCAAACGAGCAAGACAACAAAAAAGCCGCTGTCGCCGCCGCAATTGCTCGTGCCAAAGCAAAGAAACAAGCACGACACGCCAACCCGTCCAATGATATCGAGGAGAAAGAGTAATGGCCTTTTTTATCGCCAGCTCACCCCATACGCACAGTAAGCGCAGCACCCCTAACCTGATGAAATGGGTGGCACTTTGTGCTCTTCCGGGACTTACCGCTCAAACTTACTTCTTTGGCTGGGGCAGTATTATTCAGGTCATCTTCGCGATTATCGTGGCTCTCGCGCTTGAAGCGGCAGTCATGTGGGCGCGCAAACGTCCACCTATGTCGGCCTTACGCGACAACAGCGCATTAGTCACCGCGTGGCTGCTAGCCGTTTCCATTCCTCCTCTTTCACCTTGGTGGATAGTCACTATTGGCTTAATCTTCGCGATTGTTGTCGCGAAGCACCTTTACGGCGGTATTGGACAAAATTTGTTTAATCCTGCAATGGTCGCATACGTCGTATTACTGATTTCATTCCCCGTACAAATGACCAGTTGGGTTGCGCCCAGCCAACTATCCAACGACCCGCTCTCCTTTATTGACTCTCTATCGTTGATTTTTAGCCATTTCACTCAAGATGGGCTTTCTTTACAGCAAGTGCGGGCGGGCATTGATGGGGTAACCATGGCCACGCCATTAGATGCTTTCAAAACAGCACTGCACGGTGGACACACGGTTTCCGAAGCACTAAAACAACCTCAATTTGATGGCTTAGCTGGCATTGGTTGGGAATGGGTCAATATGGCCTACCTAGTTGGTGGCCTTATGATGATTCGCCTGCGTGTGATTAGCTGGCATATTCCTGTCAGTTTTCTTACGGGTCTGTTTGTTACAGCGGCGCTATTTACGCTGTTCACACCCGGAGGGACCGCATCACCAATCATCCATATTTTGTCTGGCGCGACCATGCTTGGCGCTTTCTTTATCGCTACCGACCCGGTGTCTGCCTCAACGACAATCAAAGGTCGACTGATCTACGGCTTTTTTATTGGCTTTTTGGTCTTCATCATCCGCAGCTTTGGTGGGTTTCCCGATGGCGTTGCCTTCTCGATACTCCTCGCAAACATGTGCGTCCCTATGATTGATTACTACACAAAACCTCGCACTTACGGTCACTGATTATGATTAACGCTATTCGTAAAAACGGACTGGTTCTGGCTATTTTTGCCAGTGTCTCAACTGGCTTGGTTGCCCTAACCCATTATTTGACCGAAGATCAAATAAACCACCAAGAGCAGCGTCATCTCATGTCGATCCTCAACCAAGTTGTGCCGCCATCGTTACACGACAATAAACTGTACAAATCATGTACCTTAGTCAATGACCCGGCCCTAGGAACAACTGAGGCAATGCCAGCGTATATTGCCACTTTAAACGGTAAACCGAGTGCAATGGCCATCGAGTCTATCGCGCCGGACGGCTACAGCGGCGCAATAAAAATCATCGTCGGCATCAAACAAGACGGCACCATTACTGGTACTCGCGTATTGGCACAAAATGAAACACCTGGGCTCGGCGACAAAATTGAATTAAGCCACTCAAACTGGATCTTGTCGTTTACCGGAAAAAAAGTCACCGAGCAAAACCTGCCGACATGGAAAGTGAAAAAAGACGGCGGCCAATTTGATCAATTCACTGGTGCGACGATTACGCCAAGAGCTGTGGTGAAAGCCATCAAAAACACGGTGATGTTCGTCGATCAAAACCGAGCCAAAATCCTCTCTCAACCAATGAATTGTGGAGCGAAAGATGACTGAACATAAGACGCTAATCAAAAATGGCCTATGGAATAACAACCCAGCTTTAGTCCAAATCCTTGGCTTGTGCCCCCTACTGGCTGTGTCAACGTCAGTCATTAATGGCCTTGGCCTTGGGATCGCGACCATGTTGGTACTGGTCGGGTCTAATATTGCTGTATCGCTCGTTCGTGAGTACGTGCCAAATGAAATTCGTATTCCCGTATTTGTTATGATCATTGCCGCGTTAGTTACCTGCGTTCAGCTATTGATGAATGCCTACGCTTACGGCTTATACATGTCACTCGGGATCTTCATTCCACTGATTGTAACCAACTGCATCATCATCGGCCGCGCGGAAGCCTTTGCGTCAAAAAATCGCGTCTTACCTTCCATTCAAGATGGGTTTTGGATGGGAATGGGTATGACCAGTGTACTCGTGGTATTAGGCGCGATGCGAGAATTACTAGGCAGTGGCACCTTGTTTGGCGGTGCTAACTTATTACTTGGCCAATGGGCTAGCTCGTTGAAAATTGTTGTATTTCATCCCGATAACAGCTTTTTACTGGCACTTTTACCGCCGGGCGCTTTTATTGGTTTAGGCCTGTTGATTGCGCTCAAATACGTCATTGACCAAAAAATGCAGCAGCGCCAACCCAAACCGGAAAAACCAAGTATTGAACGTGTCCGTGTGACAAACCAATAATCAAACTGAGCCTGATTCGCAATGAATAATACCAAACGCGCCGAGATCTTGACTCGATTAAGAAATGAAAACCCTCATCCAGAAACCGAATTAAACTGGTCGAGTCCATTTGAGTTATTGATTGCCGTGCTGCTTTCTGCTCAAGCGACGGACGTCAGTGTCAACAAAGCCACTGACAAGCTCTACCCTGTCGCCAATACACCTCAAACGATATTTGATTTGGGCGTTGATGGCGTAAAAGAATACATAAAAACGATTGGCCTATTTAACTCGAAAGCTGAAAATGTCATCAAAACCTGCCGCATTTTACTCGATGAGCATGCTGGAGATATTCCTGAGGATCGCGCCGCACTGGAAGCTCTGCCGGGTGTTGGACGTAAGACTGCCAATGTCGTGCTAAATACAGCCTTTGGTTGGCCAACCATTGCCGTTGACACTCATATTTTTCGCGTCTCAAATCGCACCAAATTCGCGATGGGCAAGAACGTCGATGAGGTTGAGCAAAAGCTATTGAAAGTGGTCCCGAAAGAGTTCAAAGTAGATGTCCATCATTGGCTGATCCTGCATGGGCGCTACACTTGCGTGGCCCGCAAGCCAAGATGTGGTAGCTGCATCATTGAAGATCTCTGTGAATTCTCTGAAAAAACAGAATTGTAAAGAAAATATTTATCCTGAAAGCTAAGGTCTAATGGCCTAGGAGTAAACCATGTCTAACGGACGCATTCTGCATACTATGTTACGTGTTGGCGATCTTGACCGCTCAATTAAATTCTACACCGACGTCATGGGCATGACGCTGTTAAGAACCAACGAAAACAAAGAATATAAATATACTCTCGCCTTCTTAGGCTATGGCGACGAAGCTCAAGGTGCCGTGATTGAGCTCACCTACAATTGGGACACCAGCGAATACGAGCATGGTAATGCTTTCGGCCATATCGCCGTTGGTGTTGAAGATATCTATTCAACCTGTGACGCAATCAAACAAGCTGGCGGTAATGTCAGCCGTGAGCCGGGTCCAGTCAAAGGTGGCACAACTCATATCGCCTTCGTTAAAGACCCTGATGGCTACATGTTGGAACTCATCCAAAATAAGCAAGCCACTGAAGGTTTAAATGGCTAATCCCATCATCTATTAGGCCACACGCCTAAATTAAGGTTAGGAGCTTGATATGAGTGTTTACCCTATCATGCTCCCTATTTTATTTTGTATCGGCCTTGGCTATCTCTCCACAAAATTTGCGCTGCTCAAACGAACCAATCACCGCTCATTGAGCAAAATTACCCGCACCGTATTCATTCCCACACTACTTTTCATTAACACCGCAACCTTAGCGGTACCCAGCGGCTATAGTTGGCACTTTCTCGCGGCCTATTATTGTGGCGTGTTTATCGTGTTTGTTCTTGCTAATCTCGTCAGCCGTTGCATCTTGCGTACTCCGCTCAATAAACAAGGCGCCTTTTCTGTCGCCGCAACTTATTCCAATACCGTCATTGTTGGAATTCCGGTATGCCTATACATGCTCGGTGAACGTGCTCTACTGCCTGTCTTTATTCTTCTTTCCATCAACACGCTGGTGGTATTTGGTCTTGGAATAATTTGGGCTGAATGGCAATCCACATCCGTAAAAAGCCTCAATGCGCGCATTCTCAATGTGGGAGGAACTTTGATCCTCAACCCGCTGATAGCCAGCCTGTTAATGGGTAGCTTACTGCGTGTATTACACATAACCATTCCTCCGGTCATAGAACACACTCTTGCCTTTATCGCCCAAGCTGCGCTGCCATTATCGCTTTTTATCTTAGGTGGCTCTCTCTACCAATACAGCCTACGCAAACAATGGCGGCCAGCCCTCGTCATTAGCTTAATCAAACTGATCGTGCTGCCATTGTGCGTTTGGTTATTCAGTCGTTACCTATTTGATCTCAGGCCTCTTTGGGCGTCAGTCGCCACTCTTATTGCCGCAATGCCCGTTGGGCTCAACGCGTATTTCTTCTCCGACACCCAAAATAGCTGTGCCGATACGGTTGGGGCAAGCATCTTAATCTCAACATTATTGAGCACTGTGACAATTAGCTTGATAGCCATACTTCTTCATCTTCCGGCAACAACCACAGTGCTAAACTGAACACTTCCTCTATGAACTACACCAGTAAAGCGAAATCGGTAATGCGACATCAGTAAAGTAACACCGATAAAAGCTACAAGGGTAAAAGCTGCACTGAAAAAGACGGTCCCGCTAGGTCGTTAATTTGATAGCCCATCTCTTTTACTCGCTGACGGACCTCATCTGCCTGCGCGTAGTTTCCTTGCTTCTTTAGCGTCAATCGCTGAGAAGCGAGCCGTAGCACTTCATCAGGGATGGAAGTTTCAGCAACCTTATCCAGTTCAATGCCAAATATCTGATCAAAATAACGTAACGTGGCCTTTTTACTCGCGGGTTCTATATCGCTATCTAACACTTCCCATACCAGAGCTAAAGCCTTAGGCATGTTTAAATCGTTATTGACGTGCTGTAAGAATTGAGCACGAAAGTGCTCATTTATGTCGCCGCCATCAGGAAGAGCACTGGCTTTCTGCCGTAAACGTTGCAGTGTTTTTTGCGCGCTGGCTAAGCTTCGCCAACTAAAGTTAAGTTGACGGCGATAGTGACTAGTGAGCGTCAAATAGCGATAGGCCAGAGGGTCATACCCATGTTTGATCACATCCTCTAGTAAAAGAGAAGCTCCCGACTTGGATATTTTTTCATTGTCTAATTTCAAGAAATAGCCATGCAGCCAATAGTTAGCTTGAACATGCCCATTCTTTGCTTGGCATTGTGCAATCTCATTGGTGTGATGAACAGCAATGTGATCTTCTCCCCCAATATGAATGTCGAAACGCTCACCTAAATACTTTTCTGCCATGGCTGAACATTCAATATGCCACCCCGGAAAGCCTTTCCCCCACGGGCTATCCCATTCCATTTGCCTCTGCCTTTCCCCACTAAATTTCCATAGTGCAAAGTCGGTGGGCTGTTTTTTCTCCGCCATCTCAACCCGAATCCCAGCAGCAAGTCCTGTTTTATCCAACTGAGCAAGTTTTCCATAGTCCGCGAGTTGATGGGTATCAAAGTACACACCATCACGCGTTTGATAGGTGTAGCCACGGCTTTCTAAAGAACTAATAAAGGCAATTTGCTCTCGGATATGCTCGGTTGCGCGGCAAGTAAGACTTGGCGCAGCAATATTCAGCGCCTGTAAATCAGAAAAAAAAGCTTGTTCATAGAACTTGGCGATATCCCAGGCTGATTTTCCTTGCAAGCGCGATCCCTTTTCCATTTTGTCCTCTCCGGTGTCACCATCCGAGACCAAATGACCGACATCAGTGATGTTCATCACGTGATTAACCTGATAGCCGTTCAGAGCCAGCACCCGTTTTAATACATCGACAAACAAGTAAGTGCGCAAGTTACCAATATGGGCGTAATCGTATACGGTCGGCCCACAGGCGTATAAACCGACGTTAGTGCCGTCAATGGCCTGAAATTCGCTGACTGTGCGGTCTAACGTATTGAACAACTTTAGTTGAGGCTGAGGTTTAAACATAAATCATATCCTTATAAAAGCAAAAAGGCCGTAGATGCGAACATCACGGCCTAAAGGGTTCTTGTGTTAGTGGACTATATCGAAATCGAAACGCGCAGAAACCGGCCGCAAATTTGGTATTTACAGCAACAACAAACGGGGTGAAGACAATTCAAAATCAGTTTCATACCTTTCAACCTAAAAGATTGTGGGCAGAAATACAACCTCGGTATTTTCATTGTATCGTTGCCATATCAATTGCCTGTGATATCAATTTTGTTTCCACCAAGCTTTTCAACACATAATCGCTGAAATAATTGAGCGGGGGGAGAAAGGGTCCGTTCGGATAATTGGAAGATACCGATCTGACGCTGAATCATGGGATCCACGAGTGGTAACCAAATTAATTGAGTTGTGTGACTGGGCAAGGCGAGTTTCGGCAAGGTGGTAATACCAATCCCTTGCTCTAATATCGACAGCAAAGAGGTAATGTTCTCGATATTGTATAAAGCATTATCACTTAGAACTCGAGCTGGAGTCGCTTCCAGTAGCCTACACGTACCATTACTAATAAAAGGAGAGGACAGTAAATCTTGCCATTTCAAGCCTTCTTTATGTTGCGCGAGCGCGTTACTCTCTAAACACACCACGCCGATAGGGTCTGATAATATTGGGGTAAAAAGCACGTTAGCGTCAGCATAATGAGAATGATTCCCCACGGCCAGATCCACTTCGCCAGACAGTAACCTCGTCTCAACCCCGTGGGCATTGTCATCGATTAAACTGACTTCTACTTGAGGATACTTCGTACAAAACTCAGCCAACACTGAAGGTAATAATTTGGCCGCCACGGATGGAACGCTAGCGATGCGGACTCGGCCTATTTGTCCATCTGCTGCCGAATATAGATCACTTTCCAATCGCCGATAATTATCCAGAAACTGCAGCACCTTAGGTAAACAAGCTTCGCCAAACAAAGTAAGTGTCGATTTGTTGCCCGATTCAAACAGCGACTGGCCCAATTTCTTTTCTAATTCTTTAATTGAAGTCGACAGAGCCGCCTGAGAGCGGTTTGCTCGCTGGGAAGCGGCGCGAAAACCACCTTCTTCGACCACCATCACAAAATGATTTAATTGTTGCAGCTTAATACTCATCGTCTATTCCCTTACAGCCCTTTTCCTATCGCAGTTAAACGCATTTGATAAGTTTTATTTATCAAGTGAACAAAATTTACCATTAGATTTATCAAATATCAAAAGGCAGTATCTAACCCCATCAAAACATTGCCATTACATAATTAAAACATTTGGTGAATCCGATGAATAATAAACAGCCTGTAAAAACCGCCCTATTCGCTTCAAAAGCGCCACTAGAATGGGCAATCGTGAATAACGGCACCCTATATACCGCACAAATTCCTATCAATGAGACTGGCATCGTTGTCGATGGCGGAATAGAAGCGCAAACTCGGCAAGTTTTTCAAAACCTTATCCATACTCTCGAATGTGCAGGAGAAGGGCTGGATTCCGTTCTTCAAGTCCTGATTTATGTGACTGACCGTTCACACTTAAAAGTGGTCAATGAGATGTATGCGCAATACTTTGAAGCCCCTTTCCCTAATCGCGCTGCGATTGTTGTTGCAGGCCTAGCACGTGAAGAAATGCTGGTTGAATTTGTGGTTTACGCGGGCGTTTCTGACAGCGAATAACGAGCCCACTGAAAGGCGATGATGCCATTATTAGGACAAAAAAATGACTCTACTAAAAAATGTTCACTCCGAAAAATCTCTCTATATTGCTGGTGAATGGCAATCTGGCGATCACACGATCACCAATGTAAACCCTTCGAATATAAATGAAAATCTTGGCGAGTTTGCCCAAGCAAGTAAACAACAAGTACAACAGGCTATTTCAGCGGCTAACCAAGCACAACCAGAGTGGGAAAATACACCGCTTGAACGAAAGCAGACTGTGCTTCAAGCCATCGGTGATGAACTCATCGAAAGGTGTGATGAACTGGGCACTTTACTATCAAGTGAAGAAGGTAAGCCATTTACTGAAGGTCGAGGAGAGATTTACCGAGCTGGGCAGTTTTTCCAATACTTCGCCGCTGAAGTATTACGCCAAATGGGCGACACGGCTCAATCAGTTCGTCCTGGTGTCACGGTTGAAGTGACCCGCGAAGCCGTTGGCGTCATCGCAATCATCTCACCTTGGAATTTCCCAACCGCGACTGCCGCATGGAAAATTGCGCCAGCACTCGCGTTCGGCAACAGCGTGGTTTGGAAGCCCGCTAATTTGACCCCAGCCAGCGCCGTCGCCTTGACTGAAATCATTCATCGCCAAGGCCTACCTGCAGGAACCTTCAACTTGGTGCTTGGTAGTGGCTCACAAGTTGGCGACACCCTGATTCATTCAAAAGAAATTGGCGGTGTGAGCTTCACAGGCTCAGTGGAAACGGGACGTAAAGTCGCAGCAGCAACCGCGCCAAACTTTGTGCGTAGCCAATTAGAAATGGGCAGTAAAAATGCGCTCGTTATTGCCGACGATGCCGACATCCAAATCGCTGTTGAAGCAACGATTGCAGGTTCTTTCTCTGGCGCAGGCCAAAAATGTACTGCCTCTTCTCGCCTTGTGGTCATGGACAAGGTCCACGACCAATACGTCGATGCTCTAATACAACGTATGAGCACGCTAAAAGTGGGCCATGCTCTGCAGGATGGCATCTTCATGGGGCCAGTCGTCGATGACAAACAACTTGAGTCAAACTTCTCTTGGTTAGAGAAAGCCAGCCAAAGCGGCGCAGAACTTGGGGTTGGCGGCGAGCGTTTAAGCCTCGAACATGAAGGCTACTATATGTCACCGACCTTGCTGCTGAATACGAAAAACTCTTGGTCAGTAAACCAAGAAGAGGTTTTTGCACCAATGGCTTGTGTAGTTCGAGCCGCCAGCTTAGAAGAAGCGATTTGGACGGCCAATGATACTCGTTTTGGTCTTACTGCGGGCATTGTTACCCAAAGCCTACGCACCAGCGCCATGTTCAAACAACAAGCACAAACTGGCTGCGTGATGGTTAACCTTCCAACCGCAGGTACTGACTACCACGTACCTTTCGGCGGCAGAAAAGCATCCAGCTTCGGCCCACGTGAACAAGGCCAATACGCTAAAGAATTCTATACCGTTGTAAAAACTGCCTATCAACGTCCGTACTAAGCACTTACACCTCAATAGAAATGGGCCTAATTCATAACGCATTAGGCCCCATGCTAAGATTTTATCAAGGAATGGCTATGTACCATCAAAATATCGTTATCGATGGCTTGCAGTACTGCAACTGGGATCGTGAATACTTTCAAACTCTTAAAGCCAGTGGTATTACCGCCGTGCACGCCACTTTGGTTTATCATGAAAACGCCCGAGAAACCCTGTCTCGTTTCGCTCAGTGGAACCTGCTGTTTGAACAGCATGCCGACCTCATCATGCCTGTGCATGCAGTGGAAGATATCCACACCGCTAAATCGATGGGCAAAGTCGGTATTTTACTCGGCGCACAAAATTGCTCACCAATTGATGACGAAATTGGCCTAATTGAAGTCATGCGCCAGCAAGGCTTGCTGATCATGCAGTTAACTTATAACAATCAAAGTTTGCTAGCGACAGGTTGCTATGAGAGCAACGATACCGGCATCACCCGCTTTGGCCAACAAGCTATCGCTGAAATGAACCGCGTTGGCATGATCATCGACATGTCACATAGCGCAGAACGTTCAACCCTTGAAGCCATCGACCTATCATCTCGACCAATTTGCATTAGCCATGCGAACCCGACTTTTGCTCATGCAGCGAAACGCAACAAATCCAACTCGGTGATCAAAGCACTCGCAACACGAGGCGGCTTAATTGGTTTTAGTTTGTACCCATTCCACTTGCCAAATGGCAGCCAGTGCACTCTAAACGACTTCTGCCAAATGGCGGCTGACACCGCTGACTTAGTGGGCGTTGAGCACCTAGGGATAGGCAGCGATCTGTGCTTAAACCAGCCTCAACAAGTCTTAGAGTGGATGCGTAATGGTCGCTGGTCGAAAGCCATGGATTATGGAGAAGGCTCAGCAACCAATTCAGGTTGGCCAGACTCATTACCTTGGTTTAGCGGTAGCTCAGGCATGGAGAATATTTACCATGGCCTCATCCAACACGGATTCGACGAGTCTGAGGCGAGTCAAATATTAGGTGGAAACTGGCTCAGCTTTTTAGCGCAAGGACTCTCGCCAGCGGCATAATCTTTGTTTGATAGAACATATCGGCCACAATAAAAATAATCCGCCGATATGCCACCCCTCGTCTTCCGCCAGACATCTTTGGCGGCAGACATACCTCTGGAGTTAGAGCATGTCTGACACAACCAACATCGTAAACACCTCACCCTTGGATTCTAGTGTGAAAAGTGGCCAAAGCGCTTCTCTCAGCTCATCGAATAGTCAAACATCGAGCGATAACGAAGTGACCGGTGAGTCACGCACCAAAGTCAGTTCATTTGGATTAAGCAATCCCGTTTTTTGGTATAGCGGTGGCTTTATTGCCCTGTTTGTATTCACCGCCCTTTACGACAATACGCTGTTATCGAAACTGGTTAATGCTGGTTTTGCTTGGTCGGTGGCTGTGTTCGGTCCGTATTGGCAATTACTACTACTGCTGACTTTTGTCATCGCCCTTGGCTTAGCGGCTGGACGAACTGGGCAAGTTAAATTAGGGAATCTAGACAAACCTGAAACAGATTCGTTTCGCTGGGTAGCGATGATCTTTTGTTCATTGCTTGCAGGAGGCGGCGTATTCTGGGCAGCGGCGGAGCCAGTGGCTCATTATATTCATCCGGCGCCTGTCTTTAGTGTTACTCACAGCGACCAACAGCTTGCCGTCAACGCTTTATCACAGTCTTTTATGCATTGGGGATTTTTAGCTTGGTCGATTGTCGGCAGTTTGACCGCTATCGTATTAATGCACCTTCATTACGATAAAGGCTTGCCATTAAAACCAAGAACTTTACTGTTTCCTATATTAGGAGATCGAGCACTCAACGGACACATAGGTTCACTCACTGATGCTTGTTGTATCATTGCCGTTGCGGCCGGAACAATCGGACCTATCGGCTTTCTCGGCTTACAAATCAGTGCGGAATTGCACACCCTATTCCAGCTACCAAACGGTTTCACCACGCAGCTGGTGATCATTTTGTGCTCCATCACGTTTTACACTCTATCGGCGCTGAGCGGGCTCAATCGTGGTATGCAGATATTGAGTCGCTACAATATCATCCTAGCATTGTCCCTAATGGCGTACATTTTAATATTTGGTCCGACTAACTTTATTATCAATGGTTATATCCAAGGTATGGGCAGCATGCTGGATCACTTTATTGCTATGGCAACGTATCGAGACAACCAACCTTGGCTCAATCAATGGACTCTATTCTTCTGGGGGTGGTTTCTAGGATATGGACCTATGATGGCAATTTTTATCGCTCGCATCTCGCGTGGGCGAACCATCAGACAACTCGTGGTCGCGATCAGCATTGTCGCTCCGCTTGCCACCTGTTTTTGGTTCTCAATTGTCGGTGGAACCGGCCTAGCCTTAGAAATCGCCAACCCAGGTAGTGTTAGCCATGTGCTAGAAGGAGCAAATATCCAAGGTGCCCTATTAGCTATCACGCAGCAGCTCCCTTTGCCCACGTTCATCTCAGTATTGTTTTTAGTGCTGACCGCCATCTTTATCGTTACCACTGGTGACTCAATGACCTATACCATCAGCGTTGTGATCAGTGGCAGCACAGAGCCAAACCCAATGCTCCGAGTATTTTGGGGAATCATGATGGGGGCAACCACGTTGGTCTTGATTACGCTCGGCTCAGGCGGTATTTCAGCGCTGCAGTCGTTCATCGTCATTACTGCGGTTCCCGTTTCGCTAATTTTGCTTCCTTCCCTATGGAATGCACCGAAAGCGGCGATGGCAATGGCAAAAGCACAAAACATTCGCTGATCCGCAATCATATAACGAAAGCAAACACCAAGGGCGGAGATTCGCCCTCACTCATACATCGATAACACTAATAATGAAAAAATAACGGTGAGTAATATGGATATCAATCGTTCTACCTTGCACACAACACCCCTTTTCCGTAGCCCTAGTACGGTTATGTCACCCGCGAGACTCGGCGCCATGCACCAAACCCGCCTGAGCTTCGTGCGTACACTATTGCGAAAAATAGCGTCACAACATTGGCAAGTCGACGTCAAAGAGTGGCACCTCTGCCCACGAGGCTTTGGCCACGTAATATACCGGCTTTGTACTCCAAATCATGTGTATCACTTTGTCGCCTTTTGTAATGAAATTGCTGACGAAGAACGTAATGACAGAGTAATTGCCGAAAAATGGGATGTCACCTTCGCCCTTATCGAAGGTGACATCACAGCGGAACTCATGACACAGCTGCGAGACAACGTGCCACGCCAAGAAGCGGGCAGAAACTCAAACAAGGTATTAGTCTTAGCGCGAGCCAACAAGAGCGTACGCGTATTCGATCACATTATTGACCAACTGGCGAAAGGCTCTCAACCCAATCCTAAAGAGCTTGCAGAAGCAGGCTACATACTTCGCACCACAGCGGTCTACGGCAACGGTAAGTTCGGCATTGCTGACTTTAAGCGCCTAGAAAACAACCCTGATTTTAGTCAGTCGTTTAGCGCTCAAATGTGTGCCGTCTACCTACTTCGAGAATTTAGCCTCGCTTGGGTTAATTACCTCTCGGCTCAGCAAGGCGGCGATCATTCAATCGGCCTACATCCAGACCTTCAACGCTATCTTGGTGTCGGTAATGCCACGGGGCTGGGGATGGCACCTTACTTAATCAGCCATCCTGCAATCGTTGATCAATGGATGACAACACGAGAAACGGCTCTTGCCTCTGTCTTATCTCAGCAAGTTTGCCACGAAAAAATCCGTTCGCTCAATGCACTACTCAACAAAGCTATCTTGCATTTAACTCAAATCGTCACGGTGAACGAGCGTCAGCAAAGCCTAAACAGAGAAGCCGTTGATAATCTAAGCGCCCTTACGCTTGATTTGAACTCAATCGTTACACCAAATCATGATTGGCATCCACTGCTCGAACATTCCAAATGCATGTCTTTTGAAGCGCAAGAAGTGATTCTTACTTGTCTATTGGAGCTTTACCCCAACTTAGTCGATCAGTACCAAGAACAAATGAACTGCAGTGAAACCCTTGACTTACCGAGTGGCAAATCGGTAGGCGATTTAATCAAGGCACTGGAGAAAAAATACCATTGGGCGATCAGCACTGATTTTTCAAAGCCTCAAAACAATTATTGGTTTTGGTATCGCTCTGAAGACAAAGAAGAGCCAAGGCTAGGCGTACGAGGAGAAGAAAATGGTGAAGAGAAAGAACTGCCGCTTGATGTCGCACGGCAAGCCCATCACCTCTACAAAGCATTGCTTATCAGTTCGCCAGAGACTCCTTTAGCAGAGTTCCTACTTCAGCACCCACAACATCGCTCTATCGCGCGCCGGACATGGACATTGAGCCAAAAAGTCATGGGGGATATCCAAATGAACGTGTTGCACGAATCCGCTTTACCTATTCATTTGCTACGATGCAAGTTAGCCAATTTTGGTGCCACTAAATTTGACCCAAGATCCGATCGCTGGGTTCGAGTGACTTTCTACCAAGGCGCTCCCCTGCTTACCGACTTACACGATCCTTCCTATCACGATAATTGGGTATTCCCACTATTGCCCGAGCAAAAAGACTTACAGCCAGTAAAAACATCTCGTCAAGGAGACGCACTATGATCGTTTCACACAACGAATTAATCACGGCTGTCCATAAGGCATTTTGGGGCATGCGCCGATCTTGTGGCGAAGCGGATATGATTGCAGATATGGTTGCCAGTTTAGAAATAGCAGGACTTCACGGCGTGCATCACTTTAATAAAGCCAGTACCTTTCTTCAATTGGAAGACGACCGTCCAGCCGAGATAGAAGCGATCGGTAGCGACCGCCTGACGGTGGAACTTCACAATGCAAGTTTGGCTTGTCACATGCCAGCTCTCATCGCTTTCGCGATTGAAAAAATGGCCAATACTGAAACGCTGACGCTGGATATAAATCACTGCCACAATCGCTGGCTTGCATACAGTGAACTTGCCAAGCTATCTGATTTAGGCTTCGCTTGTAGCGCTCAGTGGAGCAATGGTTCGAGCCCAAAACGCACTCTATTTGTACTCAATCAAGATTGCAACTTACCTGAGATTTTTCTATCTGACCACATCGTCGAGGATGAATATCAGAGCATGACGCTCACCATTTCTAAACGTCACTTTGACATAGCTGACCTCGCGTCTGACTTCAGTATTCATATTGACTCAAGCGAATTAAAGCAAGCTCAACAAGTCGCTTGGAATGAAGGTATTAGCGTCGATGAAGCAGAGTGGGAGATATTAGTGAACACTGGCAAAGCCATTTTGGTGGAGAACAGCGCACGCTCGATTAAGGGAGCTGGGGAGTTGGTTTAACCAGCTCAGTGATGAACTTAACGAAAACTCTCACCAAAACGTAATCCCAAAAGTCGACTTCTCCACCTAGGTGAAGCCGGCTTCTCTAGGCTTTTTTGATCATGTGCAGTAATCTCTACACGCGCGTTCTACCTAATGAAATGACTACGCGGCGGTTTTTACTCTTGCCAATCGCGGACGCGTTGTCGGCTATCGGGCGGCGCTTACCGTAAGCATGGACTTGTATCCTATCTTCAGACAAACCTATCGACTGAAAATAATTTTGCAATGCGTTTGCTCGCTGCTCCGACAAATCTTGACTAACCGACTTACTGTCAGTTGCGTCGGTATACGTCGACACTAAGACCAAGTCGATATCTTTATTGTAACGAATGTACTCAGCAATTTGTGATAGACGTTTCTTTGAGGCCTTATTCAGCTGAATACTCCCACGATCATAATGCAAAATAGTGAACGCAATATCCTCAAAACTATAAGGTAGTAAGTGGCTAATACATTGACTAAATTGATCATATTTCGGTTGAAATAATATCGAAGATAAAGAGACTTCTACTCGCTCGTCACGACTTTGCCAATCTCTGTAGCTAAAGGTCGGGTAGCGCCCTTTTTCCAATTCACTCAAAATTCCCCACGCTGTTTGCCCGCCAATATAACCATCAAATTGTTTAAAGAATTTAATATTAGAAATACGCTCAGCGTTTTCACCAGGCCGCCACGCAGGTGGCATTGAAATCAGGCTGACATCCCGTGTGGCCCCCATTGGCAGACGCATTTTAAGCTCAAAGTCTAAATTGATTTTCTTGCTTGCGTGAGAGATAAACTCTGCATCGCCGTAATTCGGAATAGGATGAATTAACCTACACTCTAGTGGTGTATTCACCGCCATTTCCCAATGAGATTGACTCGGAGACGCGACAAAGTGTTTCTCCCAAGACCATGCATTGGGAACGTATATTCCCAGTAAAGAAGACGCTACAACGATAATCCACTTATTCATATTTCACTCAACTCACAACTAATGAAGCTGGGGGCATCTTTTTGCCACCGATAACGCACTATCACCTGTTATGCAAAACTCCCGCCACTATCGTGGTTGACCGTCATATAACTCATCACTCACTCTCAATTAGGCTCGATTAATTATAGTGTCAGGTTTTTCTACCGAACAGAATCTGCGATAATATGCAGCTATCCGATAATTTAGGTAACACATGAGTTCAAACAATGATGCGCTTACATTAAAAGGGCGCTTTCGAGGCTACTTCCCTGTCGTCGTTGATGTTGAGACTGCTGGTTTTAATGCAAAAACTGACGCACTGCTTGAAATTTGCGCTATCACCCTAAGAATGGATGAGGAGGGTAATCTTCAGCCAGCCTCAACAATACATTTTCACGTGAGTCCATTTGAAGGCGCGAATCTTGAACAAGCCGCATTAGAATTCAATGGTATCCGAGACCCTTTCAACCCGTTGCGTGGCGCCGTTACCGAATCAGAAGCCCTAAAAGAAATTTATAAATTAGTACGTAAAGAGCTAAAAATAGAAGGCTGTAATCGAGCTATTATGGTCGCCCATAACGCCACGTTCGATCATCAATTTGTCAAAGAAGCCAGTGAACGCTCTAAGCTAAAACGTGTTCCATTTCATCCATTTGCCACCTTCGATACCGCGGCATTGAGTGGTCTAGCATATGGACAAACGGTTTTAGCTAAGGCCTGCCGTACCGCAGGAATGGAATTTGACAATAAAGAAGCACATTCCGCTCTATATGACACACAAAAAACAGCTGAGCTTTTCTGTTCGATTGTTAACAAGTGGAAAGCCTTGGGTGGCTGGCCTGTCGCAGACGAATGCGCTGACGCGGACAAATGCCAAGAGTGACACTCTCTTTCATGCTTCGCTAGTTTAAAAGTACAAACAATAAAAAACCGAGCATCATAGCTCGGTTTTTTCTATTCAAGATGGTTTAATTACCAGCCCGTGATTTCGCGAATTGCTTTGCCGATATCAGCTAAGCTCTTCACTGTCTTAACGCCCGCAGACTCTAATGCAGCGAACTTATCTTCCGCAGTACCTTTACCACCAGAGATAATCGCACCAGCATGGCCCATACGTTTACCTGGAGGAGCCGTTACACCAGCAATGTAAGAAACAACTGGCTTAGATACGTTCTCTTTGATGAAAGCTGCCGCTTCTTCTTCAGCCGTACCACCAATCTCACCAATCATTACAATTGCTTCAGTTTCAGGATCTTTTTCAAACAACTTTAGAATATCGATGAAGTTAGAACCAGGAATTGGGTCACCACCAATACCAACACAAGTCGATTGGCCAAAGCCTTCGTCAGTCGTTTGTTTAACCGCTTCATAAGTCAATGTGCCAGAACGAGAAACGATACCGACTTTACCTTTCTTATGGATATGGCCTGGCATGATGCCAATTTTACATTCATCAGGAGTGATGACGCCTGGGCAATTTGGACCAATCATGACCACGCCTGCTTCGTCTAAACGAACCTTAACGTCAAGAAGATCAAGAGTTGGAATACCTTCAGTGATCGTCACAATCAGTTTGATGCCTGAGTCAATCGCTTCCAGAATCGCATCTTTACAGAACGGTGCTGGTACGTAGATAACCGATGCAGTTGCACCTGTCATCTCAACAGCTTCACGTACCGTGTTAAAGACTGGCAAACCTAAATGCGTTTGACCACCTTTACCCGGAGAAACACCACCAACGAGCTTAGTACCGTATTCAAGCGCTTGCTCAGAGTGGAAAGTACCTTGACCGCCAGTAAAGCCCTGACAGATCACTTTAGTCTCTTTATTAATTAGAACTGACATTATTTCGCCTCCGCTGCAGCAACTACTTTTTCCGCTGCTTCAGTGAGAGAGTTTGCAGCAATGATGTTTAGACCACTATCGGCCAGCTTTTTCGCGCCTAATGGTGCGTTGTTTCCTTCAAGACGAACGACAACAGGTACTTTCACGCCCACTTCTTCTACTGCACCAATGATACCGTCAGCAATCAGGTCGCAACGAACGATACCGCCGAAAATGTTCACAAGCACTGCTTGTACATTGGTATCAGACAGGATGATTTTAAACGCTTCAGTTACACGTTCTTTCGTCGCACCGCCGCCTACATCAAGGAAGTTCGCTGGTTTGCCGCCGTGCAAGTTAACGATATCCATTGTACCCATTGCTAGGCCAGCGCCGTTGACCATACAACCAATGTTTCCGTCAAGAGCAACGTAGTTCAGTTCCCATTGCGCAGCATGAGCTTCACGCTCATCTTCTTGAGATGGATCGTGCATTTCACGCAATTTTGGTTGACGGTACATAGCATTAGAATCAATGTTGATCTTGCCATCAAGGCACAATAGGTTGCCTTCGCCCGTGATAACCAATGGGTTGATTTCTAGTAGCGCAAGGTCGTACTGAGCAAACATCTCACCTAGACCCATAAAGATCTTCACAAACTGCTTAATTTGATCGCCTTTTAGGCCTAATTTGAACGCCAACTCGCGACCTTGGTAAGCTTGAGGGCCTACCAGCGGATCGATAGCCGCTTTGTGAATAAGTTCCGGAGTTTCTTCCGCTACTTTTTCAATCTCAACGCCGCCTTCTGTCGATGCCATGAAAACAATACGACGAGTAGAACGGTCAACAACCGCGCCTAAATAAAGCTCGTTGGCAATATTAGAAGCTTCTTCAACCAAGATTTTTGTTACAGGTTGGCCTGCAGCGTCTGTTTGGTACGTAACTAGATTTCTGCCAATCCATTTTTGAGCGAAATCACGAATGCCATCTTTAGTATCATGCAGCTCAACACCGCCAGCTTTACCGCGACCACCCGCATGTACTTGACATTTTACGACCCACTTATCGCCACCAATTTTACTGGCAGCTTCAGCAGCTTCGTGTCGTGTATCACATGCGTAGCCCTCTGGTACAGGCAACCCGAATTCTGCAAACAGCTGTTTGGCTTGGTATTCATGCAAATTCATTATGTTATTCCGTCTATTTATCCTTTGAAGGATTTATTATTTCCATTCGCTTCTAGCTGGCGCCGAGCAAGTATATGTAGGAGTACTCTTTGAAGTTATCAACGTGATGGCATTACTCACGCTGAGTTTCAGGCCAGCTGTGAACACAGCTGACCTGAGTTACTAGAATGTTTACCGCACCGCCTAGCGTTTATCGCACTGAGGCACGGTCGACATTGTTAAACATTCAGCAATAAACGCGCTGGATCTTCTAGTAGTTCTTTAATCGTGACCAAGAAACCTACCGATTCACGCCCATCAATTAGACGATGATCGTAAGACAGAGCTAGGTACATCATTGGCAAGATTTCAACTTTTCCGTTGACCGCCATCGGGCGATCTTGGATTTTATGCATGCCTAAAATGGCAGACTGAGGTGGGTTAATAATTGGAGTCGACATCAGAGAGCCAAATACACCGCCATTGGTGATAGTAAAGTTACCACCGATCAGCTCTTCAACCTTTAATTTGCCATCTCGACCTTTGATGGCGAGCTCTTTAATACCTTTTTCAATATCAGAAAAACCTAACGTATCGCAGTCTTTCAATACTGGAGTGACTAGGCCGCGCGGAGTTGAAACCGCCATGCTGATATCAAAATAGTTATGATAAACAATATCAGTACCGTCGATAGAAGCGTTCACTTCAGGGAAACGCTTTAAGGCCTCAGTAACGGCTTTCACGTAGAAAGACATAAAGCCCAAACGAATGCCATGACGCTCTTCGAATTGATCTTTGTACTGCTTTCTTAAGTCCATGATTGGCTTCATGTTGACTTCATTGAACGTCGTCAACATCGCTGTACTGTTCTTCGCTTCCAACAATCGGTTCGCAACTGTTTTGCGTAAACGAGTCATAGGTACACGTTTTTGGCTACGAGCGGCAGCAGGTACTACTACCCCCTGCTCGGCCGATGCTGGCGCACCAGCATCTTTGTTTTTCATATAGGCTTCGACGTCTTCACGAGTGATGCGTCCACCAACACCTGACCCTTTTACTTGGCTGCCATCAATATTGTGTTCAGCCAACAGTCGACGTACCGCTGGGCTCAGCGCGTCATTCGTTTCTTCAGATAGATCTGCAGTTTTACGTTTATCTGGTGACGCTTCTGTCGCAGCAGTTTTGTCTTTAGTTGGCTCTCCGGCCACTGCACCTAGTTTTAACTTAGCAATCAGCTGACGAGAAAGTACGGTTGCGCCTTCTTCTTCAACGATAGATTCTAGAACGCCAGCATCCGGCGCAGGCACTTCAAGCACCACCTTATCAGTCTCGATATCGACGATCACTTCATCGCGGGCAACCGCTTCACCTGGCTTTTTGTGCCAAGTTGCTACTGTAGCGTCAGCTACGGATTCAGGTAAATCTGGAACCAGAATTTCAATTGTCATGTTCTTTTTCCTTTCACTCTAGTTCTTAATCTAGGGTCAGAGCGTCTTCAACTAACGCTTTTTGTTGTTTCAAATGGACGGACATATATCCAACCGCTGGAGAAGCTGATGCAGGGCGACCTGCATAAATGATCTCAGAGCCCGCAGGTATCGCTGAGCGGAAATTATGCTGGCTTGAATACCATGCACCTTGGTTTAGAGGCTCTTCTTGGCACCAAACAAACTGAGTCGCATTAACGTATTGAGAAAGAATCCTCTGCACGTCTTCCATCGGGAACGGGTACAGTTGCTCAACACGAATGATAATCACATCTTTTTGCTCATTATTACGACGCTGTTCCAGCAAATCGTAGTAAACCTTACCTGCACACATCACCACGCGTTTCACGCCATCTGGCTTGATATCGTCAATTTCACCAATTGCTGCTTGGAAAGTCCCTTGAGCTAAATCATCAATACTAGAAACACACAGTGGATGACGAAGTAAGGACTTCGGTGACATAACAATCAATGGACGACGCATAGGGCGTACAACTTGGCGGCGCAGCATATGATAAACTTGAGCTGGCGTTGACGGCATGACAACCTGCATGTTCTGCTCAGCACACAACTGTAGATAGCGCTCTACGCGCGCAGATGAGTGCTCAGGACCTTGCCCTTCATAACCATGTGGAAGCAACATCGTTAAGCCGCATAAGCGCCCCCACTTCTGTTCACCAGAAGAGATAAACTGATCGATCACGACCTGCGCACCATTTGCAAAATCGCCAAATTGGGCTTCCCATAATGTCAATCCACCCGGCTCAGCAGTCGCGTAACCATATTCAAACGCCAATACGGCTTCTTCCGATAGCACTGAGTCATAGACTTCAAATGGACCCTGCTTGTCATGTAAGTGACGCAGTGGAATATAAGTGCTGGCATCGGATTGGTTATGCAATACAGAATGGCGATGGAAGAATGTACCGCGACCAGAGTCCTGCCCTGAAATACGAATACGTCTGCCATCATCAACTAACGTGGCATAAGCGAGCGTTTCTGCCATACCCCAGTCAATTGCTTTTTCGCCTTCCACCATAGCAAGTCTATCGTTGTACAGCTTGTGTACCCGACTTTGCAGCTTATGGCTTTCTGGGAATGAACACACCTTATTGCCTAAGCTTAGCAGTCGATCATTGTCAACTTTACTCGCCCAATCCATATTCCAGTCGTGACCTAAGAAAGGTGACCAGTCCACAGAGTGCATCGTCATTGGACGCCACTCTTTTACAACCACTTCACCTTGGTCTAATAAATCACGATATTCATTGACCAATTGGGTGGCGGCTTCCATTTCAAATTCACCTTTATCGATCATCACATCTGCGTATAGCTTACGTGGCGTCGGGTGCTTTTTGATTTTCTGGTACATCAGAGGCTGAGTCGCGTTCGGCTCATCGGCTTCGTTATGACCATGACGGCGATAACAAACCAGATCGATCACCACATCACGCTTAAACGTATTGCGATAATCCAATGCAGTGCGAGCAACAAAAGCGACAGCTTCTGGGTCGTCGGCATTCACGTGGAAAATTGGTGCCTGAACCATCTTCGCAATATCAGTACAATACATAGTAGAGCGAGTGTCAGTTGGGTTAGACGTGGTGAAACCCACTTGGTTGTTCACCACAATGCGAATAGTTCCGCCAACCTTAAAGCCACGTGCCTGAGACATATTGAACGTTTCTTGCACAACACCTTGACCCGCAATCGCAGAATCACCATGAACAGTGATTGGCAACACTAAGCTACCACTATGATCTTCGAGCCTATCTTGACGAGCACGTACCGACCCGATTACAACAGGGTTCACGATTTCGAGGTGCGATGGGTTAAAAGCGAGAGCTAAGTGGACATTACCACCAGAAGTCGCAAAGTCTGCTGAGAAACCTTGGTGATACTTCACATCACCCGTACCCCATGATTCATCATGCTGCTTACCAGCAAACTCATCGAACAAATCTTGAGGCTTTTTACCTAATACGTTAACCAACATATTGAGGCGACCACGGTGAGCCATGCCTACGACAACTTCACGCATGCCTTCTGCACCCGCATGGCGGATGATCTCTTTGGTCATAGGGATAAGTGCATCACCACCTTCAAGAGAGAAACGTTTCGCACCTGGGAACTTAGCACCCAGATAACGCTCCAATCCTTCCGCTGCAGTTAGCTCTTCAAGGAAAGTATGCTTTTCGTCTTTCGTGAAAGCTGGCTGACCAGAAACAGATTCCAAACGCTGCTGAATCCAACGTTTTTCCTCCGTATTGGTCATGTGCATGTATTCTGCACCAATCGAACCACAATATGTTTGATTCAACGCCTTGTAGATATCTCGCAATACCATAGTGTCTTGGCCAATGGCAAAAGACCCTACGTTAAACGTCTCATCAAAATCTTGTTCCGTTAAATTATGGTATGCAGGGTCCAGCTCAGCGACCGCTTCTCGCTTCCAAAGACCTAACGGGTCTAGGTTGGCGGCTTGATGCCCTCTAAATCGGTAAGCATTAATCAGCTGTAGAACTTTTACTTGCTTTGCGTCGACGTCTGGATCACTAACTTGGGCACTGTAATGCTTTGTTTCTTTTGCGAGTCGTCGGAAGTATTCGCGGACACGTGAGTGCGGCTGTTCAGCCGCTACAGAAGCTTGCACAGGCAAATCTTCAAACACACTTTTCCACTCATCACTTACCTGTTCGGGATCACTCAGATACAGTTCGTAGAGTTCTTCTACATATGTTGCATTGGCACCAGCCAAGTGTGAAGACTCGAGCCACGCCTTCATCACACCATTGTGCATATTTTCCCTTAACCAGTTGTTTTCATGTTATCTACGGTCTAGGCCGAGTTATTACGTAGGCGATCCAGCTTAAGCCTTCACGCCATCTTGTTACTGAATTTGTTATACAGAACGATTGACGAGCATCGTTTTGATATGACCAATTGCTTTAGTCGGGTTCAAACCTTTCGGACAAACGCTCACACAGTTCATGATGCCGTGACAACGGAAGACACTAAAAGCGTCATCAAGATCAGACAAACGTTCATCTGTCGCTGTATCTCTGCTGTCGATTAGCCAGCGATAGGCCGCAAGTAAGCCAGCCGGACCGATAAACTTATCTGGGTTCCACCAGAAAGATGGGCACGATGTTGAGCAACACGCACACATGATGCACTCATACAATCCATCAAGATGTACACGGTCTTCTGGAGACTGTAAGTGCTCTCGTGACGGAGGTAATTCACCATCGGAAATCAAGAATGGTTTTACTTTGGCGTAGTTGTCGTAAAACTGGGTCATATCGACAATTAAATCGCGCACTACCGGCAAACCAGGTAACGGACGAATGACAATTTTTCCACCGGTTAACGCTGACAACGGCGTGATACACGCGAGGCCATTCTTACCATTCATATTGACTCCGTCAGAGCCACATACACCTTCACGGCACGAGCGACGAAATGAGATGGTAGGATCTTGCTCTTTTAGCAAAATCATCGCATCTAGCAGCATCATGTCTGAGCCATCGTCAACTTCCAGAGTGTAGTCCTTCATATAAGGTTTTTTATCTACATCTGGGTTATAACGATACAAAGAGAAGTTTAGTTTCATGTCGTAGGCCTCCCTTAGTATGTACGAATTTTAGGCGGGAACGCTTCGCGGTGAACCGGTGCCATATTGACATCACGTTTCGCCATGTTTTCCGTCTCAGGGTTATAGACTGAGTGGCATAGCCAGTTTTCATCGTCACGATCCGGGAAATCAAACCGAGCGTGAGCACCGCGACTTTCAGTACGGTAGTTTGCCGCCACTGCTGTCGAGAACGCCGTTTCCATCAAGTTATCCAACTCCAAGCACTCAACGCGCTGGGTATTAAACTCAGATGATTTGTCAGCCAGATGAGCATCTTTCAAACGCTCACGGATCACTTTCAGCTCTTCAAGACCTGTTGCCATCGCATCACCTTCTCTAAATACTGAGAAGTTATTTTGCATGCAACTTTGCAGATCTTTTCTAATTTGCACTGGGTCTTCACCGCCCGTGCTGTTTTCCCAGCGCATGGTACGAGCAAGAGAAGCTTCAATATCGGACTCAGTTGCAGGGCGAGCTTCTGCTTGCGCTGCTAGTGTTTCACCCAAGTGCAAACCAGTCGCTCGACCAAATACCACTAAATCAAGAAGCGAGTTACCGCCTAAACGGTTCGCACCATGAACTGATACTGAGGCGATTTCACCACAGGCAAATAAGCCTTGAATTTCTTCATCGTTTCCAGAAGCATCTTGTTTGATTGCTTGGCCAGAAACTTGCGTTGGCACCCCACCCATCATGTAGTGACATGTAGGTATAACTGGGATCGGCTCTTTCACAGGATCCACGTGAGCAAACGTTCGTGACAATTCGCAAACGCCCGGCAAACGTGATTCCAATACGTCCTTACCTAGATGATCCAATTTCAGCTTAATGTGAGGTCCCCATGGTCCTTCACAACCGCGTCCTTCACGCAATTCAATCATCATTGAGCGTGCCACGACGTCACGACCAGCCAAGTCTTTGGCATTAGGTGCATAACGCTCCATAAAGCGTTCGCCGTCTTTATTGAGTAGATAGCCGCCTTCGCCACGACACCCTTCTGTTACCAATACACCTGCGCCCGCGATCCCGGTTGGGTGGAACTGCCACATTTCCATGTCTTGCATTGGTACACCAGCGCGAAGCGCCATACCCACACCATCACCTGTGTTGATGTGTGCATTCGTGGTTGAAGCATAAATACGCCCCGCTCCACCTGTCGCTAAAATAGTTGCCTTTGATTTGAAATAACAAATCTCACCGGTTTCCATACAAATCGCGGTACAACCCATAACGGCGCCGTCTTGGTTCTTCACCAAATCCAGTGCATACCACTCAGAGAAAATTGTTGTCTTGTGCTTGATATTTTGTTGGTAAAGAGTATGCAAAAGCGCGTGACCTGTACGGTCTGCCGCGGCTGCCGTTCGCGCAGCTTGCTCGCCGCCAAACTCTATAGACTGACCACCAAATGGTCTTTGGTAAATAGAGCCGTTGTCGAAGCGTGAAAATGGAAGGCCCATTTTTTCAAGCTCGATAACCGATTCTGGACCGTTCTTACACATGTACTCAATGGCATTTTGGTCGCCAATGTAATCGGAACCTTTGACAGTATCGTACATATGCCACTGCCAATTATCTTTATGGGAGTTGCCTAGTGCGACTGTGATACCACCTTGGGCAGATACCGTATGAGAACGTGTAGGGAATACTTTTGATAACAGTGCGCATGATAGCCCCTGCTCAGATATCTGGAGAGCGGCACGCATACCAGCACCACCAGCGCCGATTACGACGGCATCAAACTCACGAACTGGAATAGTCACTTACACACCCCACAAAATAAACAGACCAGAAAAAACATAGCTAATTAGTGCGGCAATCACGAGCAGCTGAAGTCCAGCGCGGATCATAGAACACTTAATATAATCAGTGAGCACTTGCCACATACCTATCCAGGCATGAATCAGCACTGAAACCAGCGCCAACATAGTAAACACTTTAGTACAGGTACCAGCGAAAAAAGCCGTCCAGATTTGGAAGGTAATCTCACCTGAGAAAGCGAAGAAGCACGCCAGATATATAGCGTAAAGGGTCATAATGATCGCAGTGCCACGAATCAGCAAAAAATCGTGTACGCCATTGCGACCAAAAGTGGAAACATTATTTACCATACTAAAATCCCCGCTAGCAGCGAAAGAACGACTGTCACGACAAAAACAACTTTCGCGCTTTTCGCACCGCTTTCAAGCTCTTCAAAATGACCTAAATCCATCATTAGATGGCGAATGCCACCAGCAATATGGTATGAAACCGCGGTCAAAATTCCCCATAGAACCAGTTTCACGAAGAAGCCATTAACAACTTGCTGAAAGGCTTCTGGGGAGGAAAGAGATTGGGACAATAGCCAGAGTAGGATTCCGACCGAAACAAACATGATCACACCTGATATTCGGTGAAGAATAGATGTAATTGCGGTGATCGGGAAATGGATGGTCTGTAAATCGAGATTAACAGGTCTAGACTTTCTTTTTTTCATGGGCTTGCTCACTCAGCTCCATTATTGCATTTATAATTATGAATAAATTTTTGACGGAACCTTGTAAAAGTTAACCTCAACCTCATCACAAAGCATCATTTTGGTGCAAATGAATGTGAGGTTTTTGTTAACAGACAAAACTAGGTGAATCCATCTCAATAATTCAGTCTAGCCTTGAATTCAAAAGGTTTCCCCCTAAAATTTCGCCGCCACTATACGGCTGGCAACATTCTAATACAATACGTGCAACAGTTTTTGCTACACAGGGCAGGTTTTTAACTATGCACCAATAAAAAACACTTACAAGTGCACACAAAAGAGGAGAGTAATTGACATTCTTCACGAACAAACGTAAAAAATTGAGGCATGAAAATCCGTATCGGATAAAAATAAACAAAGGAGATTGGTTATGGCAGATAAGAAAGCGGTCCTTCAAGTTGAAGGTAAATCGCCAATCGAGCTCGATATTATGGATGGAACCTTAGGTCCAGAAGTCATTGACGTTCGTAAACTAGGAGCAAATGGATACTTTACTTTTGACCCTGGTTTTCTTGCCACTGCATCTTGTGAATCTCAAATCACCTACATTGATGGCGGCGCAGGCGTCTTATTGCATCGTGGCTTCCCTATCGATCAATTAGCTAATAATGCCGATTATTTAGAAGTCTGTTATATTCTTCTTTATGGTCAAGCGCCAAAACGCGCTGAGTATGAAGAATTCAAAAAGACTATTTCTCGCCACACTATGGTTCATGAGCAAATCGCGAGCTTCTTCCACGGTTTCCGTCGCGACGCTCACCCAATGGCCGTTATGTGTGGTGTAGTTGGAGCACTTGCTGCCTTCTATCACGACTCTCTTGACGTCAACAATGACGAACACCGTGAGATTGCTGCATTCCGCTTGATTTCGAAAATGCCAACACTCGCTGGCATGTGTTACAAATACTCAATCGGTCAGCCATTTATCTACCCACGCAACGATCTAAGCTACGCAGAAAACTTCCTGCACATGATGTTTGCTAACCCATGTGAAGAGTACGAAGTGAACCCAGTGGTTGCACGTGCGATGGACAAAATATTCACGTTGCATGCCGATCACGAACAAAACGCGTCGACTTCAACTGTTCGTCTAGCAGGTTCATCTGGCGCGAATCCATTTGCTTGTATCGCCGCAGGGATCGCCTCTCTTTGGGGACCGGCTCATGGTGGTGCCAATGAAGCATGTTTGAAGATGCTCGAAGAAATTGGTTCAGTCGATAAGATTGCTGAATATGTAGATAGAGCAAAAGACAAAGATGATCCATTCCGCTTGATGGGCTTTGGCCACCGTGTCTACAAGAACTACGATCCACGTGCAACGGTAATGCGTGAAGCGTGCCATGAAGTACTCAAAGAGCTGAACATCAAAGATCCTCTTCTTGATGTCGCGATGGAATTAGAGCGTATTGCTCTATCAGACGAATATTTTGTCGATAAGAAACTATACCCGAACGTTGATTTTTACTCAGGTATCATTCTTAAAGCGATCGGTATTCCAGTGTCCATGTTTACAGTTATCTTTGCCATGTCTCGTACCATCGGCTGGATTGCTCACTGGAGCGAGATGCACAGTGACCCTGAGAATCGTATTGGCCGTCCTCGCCAGCTTTACACAGGCCAGACCAAACGTGATTTTCAGCCTATTCACGAACGTGAATAACTGACAACAACGCATGTGTTAAGGGCTTGGTTTTCCAAGCCCTTTTTTATCATATCTCTAATACTGACACTTATACCGAATACTCACACCGGGTTATCGATATCGATAAATTCGACATCTAGTCCATGTTCCTGAGCGAGCCATTCACCAAGTGCTTTTACACCATAACGTTCAGTTGCATGATGTCCTGCTGAGAAATAATGAATATCTTGCTCCCTCGCTGAGTACGTTGTGCGCTCAGAAATCTCACCCGAAATAAATGCATCGAGCCCTAATTTAGCAGCAAGATCTATATAGTCTTGACCACCACCAGTACACCAACCAACCGACGAAATGATCTTATCCGTGTTGTTTGGCGCAATATGCAGTGGAGCTCGGTGTAAACACTTTGTAATGCGCTCACTCAATTCTTTCCCCGATATTGGCGGATCAAAGACGCCGTGCATGGCAACGGATTGAGGGTGATCTTCCATCCCCCCACGTATATCAATACCCAGCAAGGCAGCTAATTGGGCATTGTTGCCAAGCTCAGAGTGGATATCTAGCGGTAAGTGATAACCATACAGATTGATGTCATTTTTAATTAAACTACGGATACGCTGGCCTTTCATCCCTCTAATTGGCTCAGGCTCCCCTTTCCAAAAGTAACCGTGGTGGACTAAAATGGCATCAGCGTTCTTCTCAATCGCTACATTGATCAGTGCTTGCGAGGCTGTCACGCCTGTAATCACCTTACGTATCTTTGGGCTACCTTCCACCTGCAAACCATTTGGGCTGTAATCTTTTACTAATTGCGGAGAAAGCTTCTGGTTCAGTACGCTTTCAAGCTGGATATTGTTCATAAGGAGATTCCGTGAATGTTTGATCTATCAGGTAATCATACCCTAGGGTTCCCATCCTAATCGAGGAAGATTGACTATTTCCAAGATATGCCTAGCGCGCTTTAGTTTCAGCTTGATCGATATTGAACGGAAACAAACATAATCTTAATAAGCTCATTGGTCTGATGTACACTGTTGGCCACCGCCAAGTTTCGACTTAGATTGCCCAAAAACTATGACTGACTTTCCTCGTATTGCCCAGTGGGTACAAAATACCCCGTCGCTGTTCAACGCCTTATCACCTATATGTCATTCAGCACCGACCCAAACCGTTGCGCCGCGATGGCCTGATAGTTATACCGGAAACCCTCGGCTCGGCTTCCTCTACCAGTATGTGGTGAGCGAGCTATTTAACCACAGTCAGCACCATCAGATCCTCGCGGAAGAGGTCCAACTCAGTGACGCGGGAAAAACCTTGGGTGCCATCGACTTTATTATTGAAAACTTGGCTACTACTCAACTTGAACACTGGGAAGTCGCGATAAAGTTTTATCTATTGCACGATGGGAAGTGGTATGGGCCTAACGCCAAAGACCGCTTAGATCTAAAATTAGATAGGATGCTTAACCACCAGCTCGCAATGTCTGCAAGCAAATCATTTCGCCTACGATTTCCAGAGTGGGACGACATATCTCAACACCTATTGATGCAAGGGCGTTTATATGTCAATCCATTTGAGCAGTACGAGATTCCAACTCACTGTTTAGGCTATGAAATCGAACCCTCTCGAGTAGAAGGCTATTGGTGTTACCAAAGCCAAAAGCACTTAATAAGTGAACCTATTTTACCGTTAGCAAAGCACCTTTGGATCACGGGATTCGACAAGTTTGATCTCAACCAAGAAGTCTCACATCCACACCGTGAGCCACTCCACTATCAAGCTCAATCAGGCAAATTCTGGTTTGTCGTCCCAGATTCGTGGCCAAATAATTAATCAAGAGTTGTGGCTTTTATAATATTTAGAATATTTAGAATATTTAGAACTTTCCCACGGCTACAAAAAAGCAGCGGCACTGCCACTGCTTTTTTTTGTACTGTTTTTAGTCGCTGAATTGCGTGTTACAAACCAGCTGCAACAAACACTTTTTTAACGATATCTTGCGCTTCTTGCTCAAGCATTTTTAGGTGTTCTTCACCTTTAAAACTCTCACAGTATATTTTGTAAATGTCTTCTGTGCCTGACGGCCTTGCCGCAAACCAGCCAAACTCAGTTGTCACCTTAAGGCCACCAATCGCAGCGCCATTACCTGGAGCATGAGTTAAACGGGCGGTAATACGATCGCCTGCCAAGGTTTCCGCAAGAACGGCATCTGGAGTCAAATTAGATAAAACGGCTTTTTGCTCACTATTCGCGACAGCTTGGGTACGGCTATATTGAGATTCACCGTGTTTGGCTGCCAACTCTTGGTAATATTGCTGTGGGTTCTTACCTGTCACTGCGGTTATTTCAGCAGCCAGAAGACACAAGATGATACCATCTTTGTCCGTTGCCCAAGGCGTACCATCTTTGCGCAAGAAAGATGCACCCGCACTCTCTTCACCGCCAAAACCAAAGCGACCACTAAACAAGCCGTCCACAAACCATTTAAAGCCAACTGGCACTTCACACAGCTCACGGCCAAGATCGGCGACCACCTTATCAATCAGCGCGCTAGAAACCAACGTCTTGCCAACGGCAACTTCAGCTGACCAATCACTGCGATGACGATACAAATAGTCGATACAAACCGCTAAGAAGTGGTTTGGGTTCATCAGTCCCGCAGGTGTCACAATACCATGGCGGTCGTAATCTGGGTCATTACCAAACGCTAAGTCATACTCATCTTTCAGAGCCAACAAGCCAGCCATGGCATATGGCGACGAGCAATCCATACGCACAACGCCATCTTTGTCTAGGCACATAAACTGAAACGATGGATCGACAGCATCATTAACCAATGTAATATCAAGACCGTATGCATCACGAATCTGCTTCCAGTACTCGATACCGCTACCACCAAGAGGATCAACGCCAATGTTCAGATCCGCATTTTGAATCGCTTTCATATCAACAACGTTAACCAAGTCAGCCACATATGGCGCAACCAAGTCTCTCTCTTGATACAATTCAGATGCCTTCGCTTGTTCAAGGCTAATGCGCTGCACGCCTTGTAGACCTTCTGCAATCAAAGCGTTCGCTCGATCTTCAATTTTTTTGGTGATGTCCCCTTCTGCTGGCCCACCATGTGCCGGGTTGTATTTAATACCGCCGTCTTGTGGAGGGTTATGTGAAGGAGTGATAACCAAACCGTCAGCTTTATCTTTCGCAGACAAGTTGTGGGTTAAAATAGCGTGAGAGATGCCCGGCGTCGGCGTATAACCAGCGCTTTCTTGCACAACCACTTGCACCCCATTCGCCACCAATACCTGAACCACACTGGAAAAAGCCGGCTCGGATAGCGCGTGGGTATCCTTACCAATAAACAAAGGCCCTGTCGTATTCAGCTCAGCTCGGTACTCTGCCACCGCTTGCGCGATCGCTAAAATATGATGTTCATTGAATGTTGCTTTGTCTGCACACCCACGATGCCCCGACGTACCAAACTGGACTCTTTGATCGGAGGAATGCGAAGACGGCTGGATAAGATAGTAGTTAGCGACTAGTGCTGGAATATTGTACAGATCTTGCTGCTGCGCTCGCTGCCCTGCGCGAGGGTGAATAGACATATAAAAAATCCTTTAATGATATGAATAGCTGCTCAAGCCCCGCATTGAACTTGTTGGAGTGCAAAGCGAGGCTAAAATCAGGTGGTTCAGATAGCGTTAACGACTTTATCAACCAAATCGTTGGGGAAACTCATTTTGCCCATGAGCTGCTCCACCATTTGACGCTTTCGGCTGGTATTGTTATTGGTAATCACCCAGAACGGGGTATCTGGAATGGCCTTAGGTTTGGTCGTGTTACCATTAGCTAGCAAGGTTTTTTCATTGTCAGCAAAGTACACTCGTTTTCTGCCTTTAACTTGGCTCGCTTCTGAAAAAGTAATTGAATCAATTCGATACAGGGTCGATAGCACTAACATAAATCGGTCAATGGCTTTCGTCATGCCTGCGAACTCATCAGAGATAAGCAACGAGCGCATAGCTTTTACGCTATCAATGTGTTTTTCTTTCGCTCCCTCTTTACTCACGACAATGCCTTTTGGCTCAACCGGAACAACCGAACTTGTATCTGCCTGCATAGCATCGACATCTATCATCAGTAAGCGGCGCAGAATATCTGAGGCACTTTCCCCGATGTGATGTGTTTGGCTAGCGATGAAGCGGTACAGTTCCTCATCAACCTCAATTGTTTTCATTCGCTTTTCATTATCTCAATGTTTAAACTCCATAGGATTATAACGAGATCTTTGCAGATACTCTACGAGAAACCCTGTGTGAATAAGAGAAAATGTCAGAGCTGCTAAACTATAAAATTGAAGGTGAAGGTCACACCATTGTTTTGATCCATGGTTTATTTGGTAACTTAGATAATCTAGGTACGCTTGCCCGAGATCTAAAAGACGACTATCAAGTCGTGAGTCTAGATCTACGCAATCATGGGCGATCGTTTCACAGTGACACCCATAACTACCAAGTTTTGGCGCAAGACGCCAATCACACCTTAAACTATCTTGGCCTCGAAAATTACTCCTTGATCGGTCACTCAATGGGTGGCAAGGCTGCTATGGCGCTTGCTGATATTGCAAGAGATCAGGTCCGAGAGCTAATCGTGTTGGATATGGCCCCTGTCCGCTACCAGCAAAGACGGCATGACAATGTACTCGCTGGGCTCAATGCTGTCCTCGCGGCAAAACCTGTGTCACGCAGTGAGGCCATGAAAGTACTGGCTCAGCATATTGAGATTGATGGTGTTCGCCAATTTTTAAGTAAGTCTTTATACAAAGATGGGGAGCATTTGTCGTGGCGATTTAATGTACCCGCTCTTGAAAACAACTATGATCACATTCAAAATTGGCAAGAAATTACGCCAATCGATATTCCAACCTTGTTCATTAAAGGTGGGGATTCAGATTACTTGCTGGCAGAACATCAAATGCAGATTCAGCGACAATTTAGCCGCGCTAAAGCACACGTCATTGCCAATACAGGGCATTGGTTACACGCTGAAAAACCGTTTGAAGTAATACGCACGATTCGCAAATTTATCGCGTGAGCCACTTATCTTAGACTCGCGTGTAGACGCATCAATTAACTTTGCGCCACAACAATGGTATAGTGCGCGCAAGCAAATTAGCATATAGGATTACTATGCTATACGACTATATGAACATCCTTGAATCAGTCGGCCTTGACTTGCTCTTTGCGGGTCTTTTTTTCTTGATCGGCATGGCAATCAAGGATGTACTCAAGCAAGGAAATGTTCCACCGTTTGGTCGTCGTATCGTGTGGTTAGTCCTGTTCTTAGGTTGTACAGGCTTTGTCGCCAAAGGCGTCATACAGCTTATTTGGGAAGGACAGGGTTTATAGTATCCACGTTTTCTTATCAGCCAAGAATTAGACAAAATTAAAGGTAAAGACTCTATGGCAAGTGTAGGCATCTTCTTTGGTAGCGATACAGGCAATACTGAAGCAATTGCAAAGATGATTCAAAAGCAATTAGGTAAACAACTGGTTCACGTACAAGATATTGCTAAAAGCAGCAAAGAAGACATTGCGAATTTCGATCTGCTGTTGCTGGGCATCCCAACGTGGTACTACGGCGAAGCGCAATGTGACTGGGATGATTTCTTCCCTGAACTCGAAAACATCGACTTTGCTGATAAGCTCGTCGCTATCTTCGGCTGCGGCGACCAAGAAGATTACGCAGAGTATTTCTGTGATGCAATGGGTACGGTACGCGATATCATTGAAACAAAAGGTGCAACCATCCTTGGCCACACCAGCACGGACAGCTACGAATTTGAAGCATCAAAAGCTGTGCTAGAAGACAACGACAGCATGTTTGTCGGCTTGTGTATCGATGAAGACCGCCAACCTGAGCTAACAGAAGAGCGTGTATCAAGCTGGGTAAAACAAATCCACAGCGAAATGTGTTTAGCAGAACTAGAAGACTAGATCCTCTGCTTCACCTAAGAGAGCCCAGCCTATTGGGCTTTCTTCAATGACTCTTCCCCTGTAACCGCCTGCTCTCTATACTTAGGCTTCTTACGCACGTAAAGCGTACGCTGCACTTCTGATACAATTTCATGATTGGTATCGACCACTCGAACTACAAACTCGGGAAAACACTTTTCGCCTTCGCCTGTGTGAGCGTGAATCGCGCGCAACTGCTCATCTGTGATACAAAAATCCGCATATAAATCCGTACTTCCCGGTTTAATAAAATTAATGCTGGCTTCTTTATCCCACACAAAGTACTCCTCACCTAGGATGCCCATCAACATTAATGCATATACAGGATCGGTGAGTGAAAATATGCTTCCTCCATATTGAGTACGATTGGCATTTTTGTTCCACCAACGCAGTTTTAGCTTCATCCTAACTTGCCTAAAGTCCTGACTAATAGAAACAATTTTGATTCCCGAACCCCAGAAAGGTGGCCAAATATTTAAGGCTAATTTTACCCAATTCGGTTTATAAATTTTGGCAACTACTTTATTCATCTTGAGTCTTTCTCTCCTGAATGTCTCGATCCTTACGCCCTATGGTAACTGGTCTTACCTCCAATATCAGTAATATTTTTAAGCGTTGATAATAATTCAGAGTAACCCTTTGAAGTTCGTGGTTTATTGTTCAGTTCGACTACCATATAATGTAAGTGATACTTGAATTCTGTTTTACAACAGATCATCTACAGGAATACATATGTCAGACAATAACCAGGCGTTAAAAGATGCTGGTCTTAAGGTTACTTTACCTAGGTTAAAAATTTTAGAGGTTCTGCAGCAGCCTGAGTGTCAACACATCAGTGCAGAAGATCTGTATAAGAAACTCATTGATATTGGTGAAGAAATTGGTCTTGCGACTGTATACCGAGTCCTCAACCAGTTCGATGATGCAGGTATTGTCACTCGTCACCACTTTGAAGGCGGAAAGTCTGTCTTTGAATTGTCCACGCAGCACCACCACGACCACTTAGTGTGCTTGGACTGCGGTGAAGTGATCGAGTTTTCGGATGACACGATTGAAGAGCGTCAAAAAGAGATTGCGTCTGATTACAATGTCGTCCTGACCAACCATAGTTTGTACCTTTACGGTAAGTGTGGTGATGGGTCATGTAAAACCAACCCAGATGCGCATAAACTGAAAAAGTAGCGCTCTCGGCAAACGGATTTGAGTTATGTTGCCCCTAGCGATGTTACCCATAGCTAGGTTATCTAAAACACGGCTGGGCAACATAAAAAAAACCAGCACTGAAGTGCTGGTTTTTTATTGCGTCTATTTTGCTAAGTACAATAGCTTCGCTATTTGCTTTCTATTTTAGCCCAAGAATCACGCAGACCAACTGTGCGGTTAAACACGAGTGCATCTGGTAGAGAATCTTTACTGTCTAGGCAGAAATAACCCGTTCGCTCAAACTGAATTCCTTGCTCTGCTTGTGCAGTAACAAGGCTCGGTTCAACATAACCATTAACGGTAACCAAAGATTCTGGGTTGATTGTTTCAGCAAAGTTATCTGAAGCTGCTGGGTTGGCCACACTAAACAAGCGATCATACAAACGAATTTCCGCAGCTTTACCTTCTTGCGCAGAAACCCAATGGATAACACCCTTCACTTTGCGACCATCAGCTGGATTCTTACCTAGGGTATCAGCGTCGTAGCTACAATAAATAGTCGTGATTTCACCCTGCTCGTCCTTCTCAATACGTTCAGCTTTGATCACGTAAGCGCCACGTAAACGAACTTCTTTGCCAAGAACCAAACGCTTATACTTTTTGTTTGCTTCTTCACGGAAGTCATCACGCTCGATCCACACGTCACGAGTAAATGGAACGTCGCGAGACCCCATTTCTGGTTTATTCGGGTGGTTAGCAACAGACAGCGTTTCAACTGACTGCTCCGCGAAGTTTTCAATCACAACTTTGACAGGATCGAGTACAGCCATCGCGCGTGGCGCATTCTCATTCAGGTCATCACGAATACATGACTCCAATGAGCCAAATTCGATCATATTTTCTTGCTTCGTTACTCCAATACGCTTACAAAACTCTCGAATAGAACCAGATGTAAAGCCTCGGCGACGCAAGCCTGAAATCGTCGGCATACGCGGATCATCCCAGCCTTCAACCAAATTCTCAGTGACAAGTTGGCTAAGTTTACGCTTCGACATCACCGTATATTCAAGGTTCAAACGACTAAATTCATACTGACGAGGCTGGCTCTCAATAGAAATGTTGTCTAAGACCCAATCGTACAAACGTCGGTTATCCTGAAACTCCAACGTACACAGTGAATGAGTAATATTCTCAATCGCATCAGAAATGCAGTGCGTAAAGTCGTACATTGGGTAAATGCACCACTTATCACCCGTTTGATGGTGATGGGCAAAACGAACACGGTAGATAACCGGATCGCGCATTACCATAAACGAAGAGCTCATATCAATTTTAGCGCGTAAACACGCGGTGCCTTCAGCAAAATCACCCGAACGCATTTTTTCAAACAGTGCTAAATTCTCTTCAACGCTGCGATCGCGATATGGGCTTGCTTTACCCGGTGCTGTTAATGTGCCGCGATATTCACGGATCTGCTCAGGAGAAAGCCCATCAACATAAGCAAGACCTTTGTTGATCAACTCAACAGCATAGCCATACAACTTGTCGAAATAGTTCGATGAATAACGAGCATCACCGCTCCACTCAAATCCAAGCCAACTCACATCGTTTTTAATAGAATCAACGTATTCGACGTCTTCTTTCTCAGGGTTTGTGTCATCAAAGCGAAGATTACACTGGCCTTGATAATCCTGAGCAATACCGAAATTCAGACAAATGGACTTTGCATGACCGATATGCAAATAGCCGTTTGGCTCTGGGGGAAAGCGGGTATGCACGCTAGTATGTCCACCATTCGCTAAATCTTTATCAATGATTTGGCGAATAAAGTTCGAAGGACGAGCCTCAACTTCACTCATCTATGGCACCTCAAATCTATTCAGTATTGTCAAAAATTGGTTTTGCTCTCGCTTCTTGAACAAGGAAAGCATGTTAACGTTAATAATCCATGATTCTGAGATGTGACACAATACCAAGACATCATTTCTTCTGATTATTTACGCAAACTGTTCGAAAACCACGCAGGCATGACCGCTTAATACAAAAAAGCCTCCTATGTGGAGGCTTTTTATCGTGATGATTAAATATTACGGAAGTTTCACTTCAGTTAAATCTTCACCGATACCAACCGTTTTCATTTCACCTGCGATGATTTCAGCAAGTGGGCCTAAAATGACCTGTAGGTTGTTTTCGCCTAATTTAACCACGCCTTTGGCACCAAGCCTTTTAAGCACAGCTTCATCAGCAACAGAGCGGTCTTTCAAAGTCAAACGTAAACGTGTAATACAGGCATCAATCGCGGTTAAGTTCTCACGTCCACCCAGAGCCTTAACGTATTGGCGAGCCAAATCACCTTTAATTTCTTCTTTTGACACAGGAGCATCATCTTCCGTGCCTTCACGACCTGGTGATTTCAAGTTGAACACTCGAATAGCAACACTGAAAGTCACGAAATACAGCACACCAAAGCATAAGCCGATGATAAGCAGAGTGACCGGCTTGGTTGCTAAACCCCAGTTCAATACGAAATCAATCAGACCTGCAGAGAAACCAAATCCGTCAAGCGTGCCAAACATGTTGGTCGCAACCATTGCCAAACCAGTAAACACAGCGTGGATAGCATACAGACCTGGTGCTAAGAACATAAACATGAACTCAAGCGGCTCTGTAATACCGGTCAGGAATGCACAGAAAGCAACAGAGAAAAGTGCACCAGCGATTTGTGGGCGAGTTTTCGCTGGCGCTGCTAAGTACATCGCTAACGCTGCTGCTGGCAAACCAAACATCATGATTGGGAAGAAGCCCGTCATGAACACACCAGCACTCTTATCACCACCGAAGAAGCGGTTTAAGTCGCCAGTCTTAGTAACAATTTGACCTGCAGAATCAGTTAGGCTAGTCACGGTCGCTTTAATTTCAGGAGTAACCGAGTTCACAAAGTGGAACGTGTGCTCTTGGCCAACAACCAGCGACTTCGCAATAGATGGGTCAACACATAGTTGAGTTGCACCGTGTAGCGCCGCAATAGGAGCCGTGAACACTTCTTGACATGTACCTAGACCAAACCACATGTACGAGTTAAGTACATGGTGCAGACCAACAGGAATGAGCGCGCGGTTAAGGACACCATAAATAAACTCACCAACATAGCCTGTGGTTGAGATGCCATGAGCAAGCGCATTCAAACCATGTTGAATGGTTGGCCATACATAACCAGCTCCGCCACCGACGATGAGAGCGATCAGTCCTGCCATAATTGGCACTAAACGCTTTCCGGAGAAAAAAGCAAGCCATTCTGGTAAACGTGTAGTATGGAAAGCATTGTATGCGTGGCCCGCAATAACACCCGCAATAATACCGCCAAAGAAAGACATGTTTACTTCAGAATTGATTGTAGAAGAGGTCGCAGTTAGAACGAAGTAAGCCACGGCACCCGCAAGGCCGGCAGCACCTGAGCCGTCTTTCGACAAGCCAATAGCGATACCTAGACCAAACAATAGCGGTAGGTTAGTGAAAATAGCGTTACCAGCTTGAGCCATAAATGGAATGTCGAGCAAGTCAGGCTGCCCAAGACGTAATAGAAGCGCGGCAACTGGTAGTGTTGCAATCGGCAGCATTAATGCTTTACCTAATCGTTGCGCGTAACCAAGAATATTCACCTCTAGTTCCCCCTATCGGATTTCAGAATATCGTACAAGGCACTTATTTTAGCGCCTCAATTTAGTTTGCCTAAGTGTATGTAAATCTAGTTTGCTAGCAAATGAAAACCTCCATATGTGTGATATTAATCACCAACAATTAATAAGAAGTATCAATTTGACTGGCTGAACGCTCACTCTTATTTTACAATACGAATTAATAAATCTAGGCCACGTGAACGAGTTACAGTTTACAGGGCTAAAATGAGGTAAGACGTGACACCATCGGTGTTATACAATATCGCGCACACTCATTTGACTGCACATTAAATGAGCTTACCCTAACCCGAAAGGCTCGGATTTCTACGGGGTAAGCACTAGCACTTGTTCAAACCAACGAATTGATAAGGATTAGCCAACGATGTACGCGCTAACTAACTGCAAAATTTATACCGGGAGAGAAATTCTTCGAGATCATGCCGTTATCATTAATGGCAATATGATTGAGAACATTTGTTTGCTGAAAGATCTCCCTAGCAACGTACAACGAGTGGATCTAAATGGTGCAAACCTAAGCCCAGGTTTTATCGATTTACAACTTAACGGCTGTGGCGGAGTCATGCTAAACAACGATATTTCCGTCGAAACGCTACAAACGATGCACTTGGCCAATCTACGCTCGGGCTGTACCAGCTTTTTACCGACATTGATTACTTCTTCAGACGAGGATATGAAGCGTGCTATCACTGTTGCGCGTGAGTACCAAGGTCGATACCTCAATCAATCTCTAGGTCTACACTTAGAAGGGCCCTATCTTAATAGTGCCAAGAAAGGCATTCACAGCGTGGACTTTATCCGCCAGTCTGCGGCAGACATGATCGACTTCATATGCGCCAACAAAGACGTAGTCGCCAAAGTCACCCTCGCTCCTGAATGTAATGACGTGCAGTTTATAGAACAACTAAAACGAGCGGGTATTGTCGTAGCTATCGGCCATACTAACGCGACATATGCAGAAGCGAAGCAAAGCTTTAATGATGGAATTACGTTTGCCACTCACCTTTTCAACGCTATGACCTCCATTAGTGCCCGCGATCCTGGTGTCGTGGGGGCCGTTTATGATACCGCAGACGTTTACGCTGGGATAATCGCTGATGGGTTCCACGTTGACTACGCCAACATCCGTATTGCACACAAAATGAAGGGTGAGAAATTAGTCTTAGTGAGCGACGCCACAGCCCCAGCAGGAGCTGAAATAGATAGCTTTCTTTTTGTTGGTAAAACAGTCTATTACCGCGATGGTAAGTGCATTGACGAAAGTGGTACACTTGGAGGTTCTGCGCTAACTATGATTGAAGCGGTGAAAAACACCGTCGATCACGCAGGTATCGCCTTAGATGAAGTACTTAGAATGGCCACCTTATACCCTGCGACGGCAATTGGCATGCAGGACGAGCTTGGGCGAGTTCAAAAAGGAATGGTCGCGAACTTGGCAGTATTTGATAATGACTTCAATGTCCAAGCAACTGTTGTAAACGGAATATACGAGCAAAATTAATCATGAATGGCGGACAAATCGGTAACGTAGACTTAGTCAAGCAACTCAATAGTGCAGCCGTATATCGGTTGATTGATCAACAAGGTCCTATCTCGCGTATTCAGGTAGCCGACCTCAGTCAACTCGCTCCGGCGAGCGTTACTAAGATCACCCGCCAGTTGCTAGAGCGCGGCCTCATAAAAGAGGTCGCCCAACAAGCTTCAACGGGAGGGCGAAGAGCTATCTCGTTAAAAACGGTTGTTGAACCGTTCCACTCTTTAGCAGTGCGAATCGGCCGCGACTATATCCACTTCAGTTTATTCGATTTATCGGGACGAGAGCTCGCCACGAGTCATAATGAGTTCCTCTACACGACCCAAGACGAATTGGTAGAAGGGCTCATTCAACAGCTATCCTTCTTTTTATTCGACAATAAAAACGTGGTCGAAGAGCTGATCGCCATTGGCATTGTTTTGCCAGGACTTATCAACCCGGAAACAGGCACGGTGGAGTATGTGCCAGGTATTCGAGTTAATAAGTTAGAACTCGGCAGTATTATCCAAGCAAAATTTAAAGTGCACAGCTTTATTGGCAACGATGTCCGAGGGATGGCGCTCGCTGAACACTACTTTGGCGCTAGCCAAGACTGCCAAGACTCAATCCTTGTCAGCGTTCACCGTGGAACGGGGGCTGGCATTATTATCAACGGTAACGTTTTTCTCGGCTCAAATAGAAATGTGGGCGAAATCGGCCACATTCAAATTGACCCGCTCGGAGAGCAATGTCAATGTGGTAACTTTGGCTGTTTAGAAACCATCGCAGCCAACCCTGCCATCATTAAACGAGTCCGCCAACTTGTTAGTCAAGGCTATGAATCTAGCCTTGCAGAACTCAACCATATCACCATCAAAGATGTCTGCTCGCATGCAAATTCTGGAGATGAATTAGCTAGGCAAAGTTTAATCCGTGTCGGTAACCAACTTGGTAAAGCCGTCGCCATCACCATCAACTTGTTTAACCCACAGAAAGTCGTCATCGCCGGTGACATTACTCAGTGCCAAGATATCATTTTCCCCGCAATCAAACGAAATGTACAAAATCAGTCACTGAAAACCTTCCACGAGTCGCTTCCAATTGTCGCCTCGTTGCTTAACGACCAACCTTCGATGGGAGCATTCGCCATGATTAAACGAGCAATGCTAAATGGCGCTTTATTGCAAAAACTGTTAGAAGACTGACATATACACCAGCTCCCAACGATAAACAAACCAAAATATAACATCTTAATTGTTATATTTTGGTTTGTTTTCTATTTGAAGTCTGAATGTTAGAGCTTAATGTGTGTATAATTTATCTTGTTTATAAATTATACACCAAACCTCCAATATTAAGGACTTTTGCCTTTGACCGAACTTGTACTTTTATCCTCTGTATTTATTGCAGGTTTTATCGCGCTTCGTTGTCACCTTCCACCCCTAGTTGGTTTCTTACTTGCGGGGTTTGCACTGCACCATTTTGGTTATCAAAGTAGTAACAACATTGAATTTCTTGCCGATCTCGGTGTGACATTAATGCTGTTTACCATCGGCCTAAAATTAGATATCAAAGTATTATTATCTAAAGAAATCTGGGCTGGCGCTAGCATACACAATATCCTGTCGACGCTCGCGTTCAGTGCATTTTTAGTCATGCTAAAGTTTTTAGGTGTCGCATGCTTATCCGAAGTCTCGCTAGGCCAACTTGTAACCTTGGGCTTCGCTCTGTCTTTTTCTAGTACGGTATTTGCGGTTAAATCTATCCAGGAAAAAGGCGATATGAACGCCTTGTATGGTGTGATGGCGATCGGTATCTTGGTCATGCAGGACATCTTTGCGGTACTATTTCTCACGGCCTCTACAGGGAAAATGCCAGAGTGGTATGCCGTCGTTTTAATAGCCTTACCGCTACTACGCCCTCTATTTTATAAGCTGCTCGATTGGGCCGGGCATGGTGAAATGTTAGTCTTGTTTGGCATTTTCTTTGCCCTAGTAATGGGAGCAGGCTTGTTCAGCTTTGTTGGTCTTAAGCCAGACTTAGGGGCTTTGATAATGGGCATGCTGCTATCCGGGCATAAAAAGGCATCAGAACTCTCCAAGTCATTATTTAACCTCAAAGAAGTATTCTTGGTGTGTTTTTTCTTAAACATCGGTTTACAAGCTCAGCCGACCCTCGCAGGTCTGACGCTCGCACTTTTGTTACTGCTCGTATTACCTTTAAAAGGGTTCCTGTATTTTCAGGTATTGAACAAATTCAAATTCCGAGTACGTACCTCCCTCTTTACCGCACTCACCTTATTCAACTTCAGTGAATTCGGCCTGATCGTTGGTGCACTTGCCTACAAACTTGGCTGGATCAATAGTGATATCATGGTCGCGATTGCCATGGCCGTCTCCATATCCTTTGTGCTCGCTGCGCCACTGAACCGTAAAGCCCATGAACTTTACCGTAAATCGACTCAGTGGGTTAAAGAGCATTCTGCAGAAGTCCTACACCAAAAGGATCGCCTGATTAATCCAGGTCATGCACAAATTCTTATCTTTGGGATGGGCCGCATTGGTACCGGGGCCTACAATGAACTAAGAGCTCAGTACGGCGATATCGCGTTAGGCATAGATATAAACGACCGTACAGCGCAGCTGCATCGTGAACAAGGCCGACAAGTCATTTCCGGAGACGCCACCGATTCCGACTTCTGGGAGCGCGTTTTTGACACATCCAAAGTCAAACTTGTCCTGCTTGCGATGCCTCACCACCAAGGTAACCAAATGGCATTAGAACAACTGCAAAACAAACAGTTCTCAGGACAAATCGCTGCCATCGCGGAATACTCGGATCAAGTAGATGAACTATTGTCCAAGGGCGTCGACGCCGCATTCAACGTATACAACGAAGCCGGTAGTGGTTTTGCTAAGCACGTATGCGATGGCTTGCAACCTAACTTAGTCGCAATAAACGTGGGCAGTCGCAGCTAAGCTCCTTTGAGTACACAGTGAGAACCCAATATGTGGGGGCCAAGGATGGCCTTGATAGACATGCCGTAACAGGCAAGCCAAGTACCAATCTGAAAGCCCTCCCCTACAGAATAATCCCACTGAACATGGAGAAACCACACTAAAATTAGATAAAATTTAAAATTATGGGTGATTATTAGAAATTGTTTAATCACACGTGTGATTTGTAAAAATAAAGCATGTTCAAGGTTGCTTTTTATTGTTCAACTGGCACATTGTAACTTACTGCTTTTAGACAAAGGGAAACTTTACATGTGCTCAGTATTTGGGATATTGGATATAAAAGGCGACGCATCCGCGCTGCGCAGTACCGCATTAGAAATGTCAAAAAAAATGCGTCACCGTGGACCTGACTGGTCAGGTATTTATGCGTCGGAGAATGCGATCCTTGCCCATGAACGCTTAGCGATAGTCGGCTTAAATAGTGGTGCTCAACCCCTTTACAGTCATGATGGCAAACTAGTTCTAGCAGTAAATGGTGAGATTTATAATCACCAAGAGCTTCGCGCAAAGTATCAAGATAAATACCAATTTCAAACAGATTCCGATTGCGAAGTAATTCTGGCTCTGTATCAAGAGATGGGTGCAGAGCTTCTTGAAGAACTCAATGGTATCTTCGCGTTTGTTCTATACGATGAAAATAAAGACCAATACTTAATCGGTCGCGATCACATTGGCATCATTCCTCTTTATCAGGGCCTAGACGAGCAAGGCAACTATTACGTCGCGTCTGAAATGAAAGCCTTGGTTCCTGTATGCAAAACCATCAGTGAGTTTCCACCGGGATGCTTCTACAGTTCGTCTTTAGAGCAACCTGAACGTTATTATACCCGTGACTGGAATAGCTTTGAGAATGTCGCGAGTAACCCAACTAGCAGAGTTGAGCTCAAGCAGGCACTAGAAGCAGCAGTCAAGCGCCAATTGATGACAGATGTTCCTTATGGCGTGCTTCTGTCTGGTGGTCTTGATTCTTCCATCACCTCTGCGATTGCCAAAAAATATGCGGCGATGAGAATCGAAGACAATGACAAATCTACCGCTTGGTGGCCACAACTTCACTCCTTTGCCGTTGGTTTAGAAGGTGCACCCGACTTAAAAGCCGCACGTGAAGTCGCCGATAAAATCGGTACCGTTCACCATGAAATGACCTATACCATTCAAGAAGGCTTGGACGCTATTCGTGATGTGATTTACCACATCGAAACATATGACGTCACTACAATACGTGCATCTACTCCGATGTATCTTATGGGCAGAAAGATCAAAGCCATGGGAATAAAGATGGTGCTATCTGGTGAAGGTGCTGACGAATTATTTGGCGGCTATCTGTATTTTCATAAAGCGCCTAACGCGAAAGAATTTCACGAAGAAACCGTGCGTAAGTTACTCGCCCTCAACCAGTTTGATTGTGCGCGAGCCAACAAGTCTCTAGCCGCTTGGGGCGTAGAAGGTCGTGTGCCTTTCTTAGACAAAGAGTTTATTGATGTAGCAATGCGCTTAAACCCTGAAGATAAGATGTGCGGTAACGGAAAAATGGAAAAACACATTTTGCGTGAATGCTTTGAAGACCACCTTCCACACAACATCGCATGGCGTCAAAAAGAACAGTTTTCCGACGGAGTTGGCTATAGTTGGATTGATACACTAAAAGAAGTGTCTGAAGAAACCATTTCTGACCAGAAAATGGAAACAGCGCAATACCGCTTCCCGTACAACACACCCACCACTAAGGAGGGTTATATGTATCGAGAAATATTTGAGCAATTGTTCCCGTTAGAATCAGCTGCCCGTTGTGTGCCCGGTGGCCCTTCGGTCGCCTGCTCTTCGGCAAAAGCCGTGGAGTGGGATGAATCTTTCAAAAACTGTGTCGATCCTTCAGGCCGAGCAGTCCAAACCGTCCATAATGACGCCTATTAATAATCTTAGTCTGTAATTCCTACTCTAATTTTTATTGCCATTCTATGTAAGACGCCCCATCAAATGGGGCGTATCTTGTTTCCTTCAGGATATATGTCAATCAAACAAGCCTATCGGCAATTAACAAGCCCTCGGCAATCTATAGAGCCTAGACAATAAACCGATTCAAAATCGCTTCTTGCTCTTTGACATTCTCACGCTGCGCTTGCATCGCCATGTTGGCCCCGTCAGCTGACTCCGCAACCGTGGTAGACAGGTCTTTAATTTTTACCGTATTGTTATTAATTTCTTCCGCCACCAAGCTTTGCTCTTCAGCCGCGGAAGCAATTTGTAAGTTCATGTCCGAGATTTGTTGAATAGCATCACGTATTTGACTCAAAGAGGTATTGGCGAGCTGCGCATTTTCGACCGCTTCCACCGCAGTGGCTTTACTTTCTCCCATCGCTCCAGATACCGCACTTGCCCCAGCTTGAAGCTGTTCAATCATACTACGAATTTCTGTGGTCGATTCTTGGGTTCTTTGCGCCAGAGTTCTTACTTCGTCAGCAACAACGGCAAAACCGCGTCCCGATTCCCCTGCCCGAGCGGCTTCTATCGCCGCATTCAGCGCCAGCAAGTTGGTTTGGTCAGCAATGTCGTTAATCACCTTCAGAATCGTCTCAATATTTGCCGTCGCCGTTTCGAGCCCTTGTACTTCTTCAACGGCTTGATCGATTCGCTCAGAAAGGTTATCAATAGACGTTGTGGTTTGCCCGACCACTTTAGAGCCTTGCTCAGTCGCATCATCTGCATGCTGAGCAGCGCTTGCTGCGCCCTGAGCGTTATTTGCAACTTCAGTCGCTGTCGCTGCCATTTGGTTCATCGCTGTCGCTAATTGTTCCAATTCATACAACTGACTTCGCATCGCCTCTGCTGACTCCTCTGCCCCTCTCACTGTGGTATCCGCACTATGCATGATCTCGGTACCGATCGCTTTCGACTGAGTAATTTGATTTTGCAGCGTACTAGCAAAAGTGTTGAAGCCACTTGCCAGTTCGGAAAATTCTTTATCTGTATTGGTATCTAATCGTTTGGTCAGATCACCATGTCCTGAAGCCACGGCCTGAATAGCTTGGTTCAGCGAGCCAAGTGGTCGCATGAGGAAACGAATCAAGAAGGTTAGAATCGTGATACTCAGCACCACACTTACAATGACATATACAATAGCGCTGTTGCGTAACTGACCAACGGCAGAATACGCGATAGACTCATCCACCACAGCGCCAACAAACCAATTTTCACCGGGGATCTCAACAAAGTTCACGAGGAATTCTTTCCCGTCTACGCTTACATGTTCCTCGCCTTGCTGAATCGCCGCACCGGGAAGATATTCTGATATTTTTTTGCCATTGAATGCGCCCTTAGGATGCGCGATCGTCGTTCCATCTGCGGTAACGATAAACAAGTAACCCGCATCAAATAAATTGACGCTGTTCACCAACTTCGCGAGGCCACTCAGCTCCACGTCATAGAACATTCCACCAACAAAGCTGCCACTTTTCTTCACCGGCGTCCCGATGGAGATAATCACCGTGCCGGATGAAGCATCTACGTATGGCGCCGTGACAACCAATTTCCCTTTCGATTTAGCGTCAATATACCAAGGTCGAACGCGTGGATCGTAACTAGAATCCGCTTCCCAATTATCATCATTTTCGATTAGAGAGCCATCAGTTTGATAGCCTAAACCAATGGATAAAAAGTTACTCTTTACAGTAGGCTCTTCTATGATATCACTGACATACTGACGATTTTCTGGCTGCATTTCGATAACTTCGGTGGTGGATTGAGCCAGCTGCTTTTTCATCTGCATTTCTGCGCTTACAGTGTTTCTCACCCCTTTAATCATTTCCAGTAAACTGCTACCGACTAAAGATTCAATCTCGCTACTCACTGTCCGCTGCTGTTGAAAGGACAGCAGAGATATAGTAACAAACAGTAATGCCGCTGATGCTGCGACGACTTTTTGGCTGAACTTCATAGATATCCCCCTTGACCGAATCATCGTCCTTGATTCCGTGATTAGTAGCGCTGCGGATGGTCATCATCTTCGCTTGAAAAGCTAGAGTGCGGTCACTCCATCGATGCCATAGACTCGCGTCCACGTCAAACACACTTGTAAGAAGTATAGTGGGATTTTTAGAAAGGCAAGGCGCCAGCTCTTATCAGTGGCGCCATATAGGGGATCAATAGTAAAAGCAGTCTACGGGGTCACACTATCTTCTGTTTCTTCATGGCTTGGCAAAGCATTCCAAACCGCTTTGACTAGTGTCGCTAAAGGAATAGCAAAAAATACTCCCCAAAAGCCCCATAGTCCGCCAAACACAAGCACAGCAACAATGATTGCCACAGGATGCAGATTCACAGCTTCGGAAAATAAAATCGGCACTAGAACATTACCGTCAAGCGCTTGCACTATGCCATAGGCAAGGAGTAACCAATAAAACGGAGGGGTCAGCCCCCACTGTGATAGGCCAACGATGGCTACTGGGAGAGTCACCGCTGCCGCGCCAATATAAGGGATCAATACAGACACCCCGACCGCTACAGCCAACAGCGCTGCATATCGTAAGTCGAGTAACATAAACGTAAGATAACTGACACTGCCAACAATCAGTATTTCGAGCACTTTACCACGAATATAATTACTAATTTGCTCGTTCATTTCTAACCAAACTTTGTTAGCCAGTTTGCGATTACGTGGTAACACACCACTTGCCATGGCGATCATTTCTTGTTTATCTTTTAACAAGAAAAATACCAATAGTGGCACTAAAATCAGATAAATAGCTAGAGTAGCAATGCTCACTAATGACGCCAAAGATCCCTTAACGACACTCTCACCGGCTCCAATAACCTGACTCTTGATATTAGTCATCACGGATTCGACAATCTTCAAATCTGCAAGATCGGGGTAACGTTGTGGAATAGCCGTAATAAAGTGTTGCATGCCCGCATACATGTTCGGAATATCGTTGACCAGATTACCGACCTGCTGCCAGATCGTTGGCACTAAGATCAATAATGATAGAAACATAAAGCTGGTAAAGGTCACGATAACTAAAACAACGGCTAACGTGCGATTAATTGAACAACTCACTAATTTTGCTACTGGCCACTCAAGTAAATAAGCCAGCACAATGGCAACGAGTAGCGGCGCAATCAAATCACCAAAAAAGTAAATGATGACAAAACCAAACAGCAAGATTGCTACCAAACTGACAGCGTGGGGGTCGGAAAAACGTCGCTTATACCAGCGAACTACCATTTCAAACATTAACTTTACTTTCCTCTTTTTAGATCACTTTATCCCTTTTCCTCTACAGGGGTTGGGAGATCAGCTTTTGAATACTGCCTATTATCCAACCATCAGGTAAAACAACGCGTGTAAAGCAATAGTCATTATTTCGCAAGTAATGCTCTATATCTTGCAATGAAGTCAATTCCGTTAGCTCAATTGTAGCAATGTCCCTAATATCGAGACGCGCAATGTGACGTTTTGCCAACAATAACGCTCGAGGGCAGCGCTCATCACGTAAATCGAGAAAATTAGGTTTCATTCTATTGGCCGATGTTTATCATAGTGATGACATTGTATCGGCTTTTGCATGCTGAACTAGCGATCTGACTACAATTAATTGTATCAAATCGTTTTTTGTTTCTCGCTCTCGGCATATCCAGTAAAACCTTGACTACCAACTGGAGTCTAACTCTCATGCAATTAGCGATACCTTCTTTCTAGAAAGTATCACCGCTAACCCCATCAATGGAAGATAAGCGAAAGTTAGGTGAAACAACCTCAGGGCCGACTCGACCAAGCAAGCACCAAGCACAAAATAAAAAATGGAGGAAATTCGACCAATTATGTTTAAGCGTTCACGCTACACATTATACCTGTGCCTTGCAGCCATGATAGGTGGTACTCCCTCTGTCTATGCCGATAACAACCAGCTCCCTAGTATGGGCACTGTCGCAGCTGGGACTCTGTCTATTGCACAAGAAAATGTCTTTGGCGATGCCTATATGAGGGTGCTGCGTGGCACAAAACCCATAATCCACGACCCTGTGCTGACAGAATATATTAGTAATTTAGGGTATCGATTAGTGGCGCACGCCAACGATGTTAAAACACCCTTTACCTTCTTCTTGATTCAAGATCGCAACCTCAATGCGTTTGCCTTTTTTGGTGGTCATGTGGCTTTGCATTCTGGGTTATTTTTGCAAGCGAATACAGAAAGTGAGCTGTCTTCAGTCATGGCGCACGAAATTGCCCACGTGACACAACGCCACCTAGCGCGAAGTATGGAAGAACAAGCTCGCCGTACACCCGCTACGGTCGCGGCAATTGCGGGCTCAATTCTATTAGCGATTGCGGCCCCCGAGGCTGGCATCGCAGCCTTAACAGCCACCACCGCTGGAAGCATGCAAAGCCAAATTAATCATACTCGGAGCAACGAAATCGAAGCAGACCGATTTGGCCTAGCGACTCTAGAAAGAGCGGGGTTCAACGTGCGCGCAATGCCGCGATTTTTTGGACGCCTAGCCGATGAATATCGCTACGCGAGTAAGCCGCCACCGATGTTACTCACTCACCCGCTACCCGATCAGCGCATTACCGATACCCGCGAGCGCGCGATGCAATACCCTCTACATAAAGTGAAGCCATCGCTTAACTACTACCTCGCTAGAGTTAGGGTTATCGTCCGCTATGTGAACATGGATAGCGCATCGTCATTAGATTGGATAGAGCGTCATCAGAAAAACGCGCCCGCCGCGCTACAACCTGCGTTCCAATACGGTAAGGCTTTAGTCGACCTCAAAAATAAACAACCCAAAGCCGCGGCCGTTATTTTAGAAAAACTGCATCAAGCGTCACCCAATAATGATTTCTATCTCGATGCGCTTTCTGATGTCTACCTCGACTTAAAACAGCCAAAACGCGCGCAAACCATGCTGGAAAAAGCGCAAAAAGACAAACCCAACAACCGAGTCGTGCAAGTCAACTTAGCGAACGTACTGATCAAACAGCGCAAACTCGAGCCCGCTATCCAGCTTCTGCAGCGCTATAGCCATGACCACCCTGATGATGTCATTGGTTGGCAACTTTTATCTGAAGCCAGTGCCAAACAGGGTAATCGAGCCGAAGAACTGGCTGCAAGGGCAGAACTTTTTGCTCTAAGTGCCAACTGGGATAAAGCCATTGAGCAATATAGCCAAGCCAGTAAAATCGCCAAACTCGGCAGCTTTTCTCAAGCTCGGTATGATGCACGAATTGACCAATTGATCGTACAAAGAGATCAATTTAACGCCTTAAAATAAAAGACCCATAGGAGTTTTTATGTCTGTAGCTATTTATCATAATCCTCGCTGCTCAAAGAGTCGCCAAACATTAGCACTATTAGAAGAGCGAAATATTCAACCAGAGATCATCTTGTATTTGGATACTCCCCCTTCTGTTGAACAGCTCAAGGCCTTAGTCTCTCAGCTAGGCATCAGCCAAGTTAGAGACATGATGCGAGTAAAAGAGAGCATATATAAAGAGCTCTCATTGAGCGACGCTACTAACGAGCAGCTATATCAAGCGATGACAGAGCACCCAAAACTCATCGAACGCCCAATTGTGGTCACGAACGGTAAGGCAAAGCTTGGCCGTCCCCCTGAGCAAGTGCTTGAAATCTTATGAGTTGCCAACTGATCGTCTTATACTACAGCAGGCACGGCAGCACTCGTGCAATTGCAAGGCAAGTCGCGCGAGGAGTTGAGTCGGTAGCTGGATGTGAGGCGCTACTACGCACCGTCGATGAAATTGAAGAAAACGAGAAACCAGCGAACGATCCCTCAATCACCATCGAGGAATTACGCGGCTGCAACGGCTTAGCAATGGGCAGCCCAGTTTGGTTTGGCAATATGGCTGCGCCACTTAAGCATCTATGGGACCAAACTAGCACCCTTTGGGTGGGGGGCGATCTGATTGGTAAACCAGCATGCGTATTTTCGTCGTCATCTAGCTTACATGGAGGGCAAGAAACGATACTGCAATCCATGATGTTGCCTCTCCTGCACCACGGTATGCTCGTACTCGGTATTCCTTACTCTGCCCCTGAGCTTCACACCACCCAAACGGGCGGTACTCCCTACGGCGCGACTCATGTCAGCAGTCATAACAATACAACGCTTTCTACCGAAGAAAGCCGCCTCGCTATGGCGCTGGGGAAAAGGTTGGCGACCACTGCGATGAAACTAATCTAAGGGTAATCAATATGATCATGTCACGGACGACAAAATCTTATCGAATAGCTGCACTGTCTGCTCACCTCACTTTGATCGCTTGGGTGGTCATGTGGCAACTTGTTATCTCCCCTCACCCGCACCTCTCACCCTTTGCCGTCGCGGCAGCATGGAGCTTACCGTTACTGTTACCTTTACCAGGAATCCTAGCGGCTAAGCCTTATACCCATGCTTGGGCGAACTTTATTCTGATGCTCTATTTCCTGCATGCACTAACGATACTCTACATCAATCCAGATGAACGTATTCTTGCCATAGTGGAATTAGCACTCACCAGCGCGGCCTTTATTAGCAATATTCACTACGCGCGCTATAGGGGACGAGAGCTTGGTTTAGCATTAACAAAATTATCTGAAGTGGAATCAAAAGAAAGAAAAGAGTTTGAACGATAACGACGCCAGTCCAGATCAGACGGCGTCGCTATAAAGGTATCTTTGTCAGTCAGTTTAACAACCTGAAAAACTAAGCACTATCTGAGAATCAGCCTTGCCATTGGTAGGCTAAAACTGGCGCGACAGGTGCTGGCTCTGGCATAGCGGTATTAGATACATTCGCAACAGATTCGCTACCTGTTGTGCTCGCGGCCTGATCTAGCGTCGGATCTACGGCAAATTGTTCATTTGCCAGTGACGCTGTCGCAGGTTCACTCGCAGCGCCTGTCGTAGTTTGTGCCGCCACTGCTGCTGGATCAGTGGAATCAGCAGGTTGAGTCACTGGCGGCATCACAGGGATTGGCTCCGCATCAACTTTCGTGACCTGCCCCATACGAGCGACTTCATCTTCAAAGCTATCTTGCGAGGCTAAGAGGTGCACTCTAAACAGCACTGTGGAGCCTTGAATGTTTAACACATCCAGTGCTGCGACTGAGCTCAAGCCTTTCAATTTATCTTCGAGCTTGAAGAAATCTTGCGCCGTGCGAATATTGGAGAACTGAGTTTTCACTGATTCAGACGATTCACTAGCGATCACCACGCCACTTTTCTTCGCGTAGTAATCACTGACCTGATTCATCATCTGTGTACCCGCATCGTCCCCTGAATCATTACCAGTGACAGGGACTTTAGTCGTATCCGTCATTGAAGATGGCGATTGATCGTACAATGTCCATGAGACTTGCGTACCACTTGAGACCTTCACAACTAGAACCGCATCCGCAGGGTAACGTTGGCTCGCTTTGCTCATAGGAACAATGAAGCCGCCCCAAAAGTCAGCCGCGGAAGCGCTAGTAATATCATCAAAGTCACCAACGGGTACTGTGTAAGGTAAACCACGCTGCTCAGCGGTCTCCTTAATTTCTTTTAAAATTGGTGAACTTGAATGTTCCCAATCGATTTGACGTTCATAGCCATTGTCTTCGATAACCCATACCAAAACGTTTGGCCGCATCGCTGGCCAGAATGGCAGACGAGCTTGAGTGAGTAACGCTCGTACTTGTGGTGCACCAAAATGCATTTTTAAGAACGTGTCTTGGTCTTGGGTCGAATAACTAAGTTGGGTAATGTACCGTGAGTTATTCTGCAGAGCCTTTTTGATCACAGCATTATCTGTCGCGTGAATGTCACCAGAAGCCCGAACCAGCACATTTTTCATACCTTGAATTCGTGCTCCAGAATCAGCCACCTTTGCATCTTTTACATCTTGGCCCAATAATATCTGCGAATTGTACAAATCCACTTTCGTTAGCGCAGATGCAGGCAGCGCCACCAATGTCATCATCAATAAAGCTAAATTACGCATGTTTGTCCTATCAAGTTCATTGCAACTCGTGATAATAAGCAACTATATAGCTTCGAGCAAGAAACGCACATCAATATAGCGTCAGAATTAACAACACCTTAGCTAACTGAACGACAATTTCATTCCTTGTTTCGCCTACGCCCTACACTTAGTTGAGCACTAACTCTCATTTTACAACTGTGTACCTTCGCTTAAACAAAGCAGCGTGAGTACAAGGTCGCGATGCCCAATAACGCGTTACACCTCAATACAAGTAGTAAGTAACAACTCGCCAGTGACCAAACAGAGAAATATCATTTACTAACCAGCATAGAATATAGCGGCAATGTTAGCGATAAACCCAAGCCTCTAAAGTTTTCCAGATCGCTTTTTTACGTTGCTTCACTGCACCCATCACACAATGGCAAAAATTTAGCTTGCGTGATTCGCGCAAGTTCGCATGGGCTTAATTCAATTTCTAAACCTCTTCGCCCTCCACTGACACACATAGTCTCGAGCGTCTCCGCCGTTGAGTGAATGAAAGTCGGCAAACGTTTTTTCTGCCCCAGCGGGCTAATTCCACCAACAACATAGCCCGTTGTTTTTTGTGCCACATCAGGATCCGCCATGGCTGCTTTTTTCTCGCCAGCAGCTTTAGCCGCCAGTTTCAAATTTAACTTCTGGCTAACGGGAATAACCGCGACAGCCAGTGCCTTAGGATCGCTATTTAAACAAAAGAGTAAAGTTTTAAACACTTGATTTGGGTTCATATTAAGTGCTTCAACGGCCTCTTCACCAAAACTGCCTGCATTAGGCGAGTGAGAATATTGGTGCAAAGTGTGCTCGACACGCTTTTTTTGTACTAGGTTCACTGCTGGAGTCATTGTTAAATCAAACCACATTAATCGATGAATGTACGAGCAATAATCAAAAAAACGAACTCATATTGCTAATTAGTCGACGACGATATTGACGACTCTATTTAATCACCACCTCACCTTTTGGTGAAAACTGCTGGACATCAATTGGGCTGCGGGAAGACAAATACTCTTTCAGTACTTCCGCATCAACGAAGCCGGTATCCACATAACCGGAGTGATCAGTGATTTTCGGATAGCCATCACCACCCGATGCACTATAGCTTGGAATAGTAAAACGATAGACTTTGTCTGGGTCAATGTCGACCCCACCAATTTTAACGTTCGATACCGTATCACCACTCACGATCATAGAAATCCCTGCAAACTGTGCGTACGCGCCAGAATCTATTGGTTTCGTCGCGACCACATTGAGGTAGTCGAGCACCTCTGAGCCTTTCATATCGACATAGGCCACCATATTGCCAAACGGCTGTACTTTTAGTACATCCTTGTAAGTGATCTCGCCACCCTCAATAGAGTCTCGCACCCCACCCGAGTTCATAATGCCAAAATCAGCCTTACCTCGTTCCATTTGCGCAGTGGCGATTAAACGACCTAGGTTGGTTTGCTGGAAGCGAACCACATTGCGGTCACCTTCGAGCTTGCCATTACTTTGGGCGATTTTAACATTCAGCTGAGCTTGGCCTTTTTCTTGATAAGGCCTTAAAAAAGATGCCAACTCAGGATTTTGTACGATTTCTTCTGTGATAAGCACGCGCTGTTTCTTGCCGTCTATTTCAACCTTCTTCTTCAAATTTACCGGAATCAAGCGATAGCTCTCAAGCTTCAACTGGCCATTTTTAAAAGTGTAATCCGCACGGCCCACATACTTGCCCCATTCATGCGCCTGCACGATATGAGTACCATTTTGCATATCAGGCTGGCAATCATCACCAGGATGAAAACCAGTATTAATATGGTTTATCGATTCCATACAAACAGGCTCTTGTGAATGCCCACCAACAATCATGTCCAGTTGCCCTGGCTCAAGATATCTTGCCAAAGCAACATCCCCTGCCGCGTTGATCCCATGGTGGCCATTTTCGTAATGCCCCATATGAGTCACAGCAAAAATGAGATCCGGTTGCTCAGCTTGACGTATATTGGCAATGAGCTGCTTGGCTTCCTGTTTAGGATCTCGAAATTCCACGTTGGTGAGGTATTCAGGGTTACCCACCTTCGCGGTATCTTCTGTCGTCAGCCCAATCACGGCCACCTTCACGCCATTTAAATCAAAGATTTGATAGGGCTTAAACAGCCGTTTTCCAGTTGAACTATCATAAATATTCGCTGAAAGAAGTGGGAAATTCGCCCAACCTTGCTGTTTACGTAGCACCTCTAACGGGTTATCGAACTCATGGTTGCCAATTGCCATGGCATCATAACCAATCTTATTCATCCCTTTAAAGTCAGGCTCAGCATCTTGTAGATCCGACTCCGGAACACCGGTATTAATATCTCCGCCCGACAACAGTAATACACTCCCCCCTTGGCTAGCCACCTCTTGTCGTATCTTATCAATAAGTGTTTTCCGCGCGGCCATACCATATTCGCCGTGCTTATTTTGCCAAAATCGGCCATGGTGGTCGTTCGTGTGCAGCACTGTGATTTGGTAAGACTTATCAGATTGCCACTCGTGCTTAGGCTCAGGAGAGCATCCCAATAGGGATAACAGAGCAATACCAACGAGAACAGTTTGAATAAAACGACCTTGTGCCATAGTGATTCCTTTGCTTATGTGTAACGAGCGGCTGAACTAGGGAAGCGTTCACAATACCAAGCAAGTTTAATCGACTATTACTCACGTAACACAATCAATATATCAATTTGATGAATCGGTCACATGTGTTGAGAGAGGAAATGGTGGGGTAAGTTTTCGATATGCAGATGAAAAAAAACCGGCAATAAAAGCCGGTTTCGAATTCAAGTTAAGACTAGCTGATATCTATATGCTCGAAGCTTTTGATAAGATCGTCTAGTGTTTTCATTTGGGCAAGAAACGGCTCTAGTTTATCTAGTGGCAGCGCAGATGGCCCATCACAACGTGCTTGTTCTGGATTAGGATGCGCTTCAAGAAATAGTCCTGCGATACCCGTAGCTAAACCTGCTTTGGCAAGTTCAACCGTCTGCTCGCGTCGGCCACCCGATGCCGAACCTGAAGGATCGCGCATTTGCAATGCGTGTGTCACGTCAAAAATAATTGGGCTGCCATTGGTGGATTTTTTCATCACACCAAAGCCAAGCATGTCGACAACCAAGTTATCGTAACCAAGGCAAGAGCCCCGTTCACATAAGATCACTTGATCGTTGCCGCACTCGGCAAATTTCTCAACAATGTTACCTACTTGACCTGGGCTCATGAACTGAGGTTTTTTAACGTTAATGACAGCGCCCGTGCGAGCCATCGCTTGAACGAGGTCAGTTTGGCGTGCAAGAAATGCTGGTAACTGAATAACATCAACCACTTCCGATACTGGCTGAGCCTGCTCTTCTGTGTGAATATCGGTGATGATTTTCACACCAAACGTGTCTTTAATTTCTTGGAAGATTTTCATACCTTCTTCCAAGCCCGGGCCTCGGTAAGAATGCACTGAACTACGGTTTGCCTTGTCGAACGATGCCTTAAACACATAAGGAATATTCAATTTGTCGGTCACAGTGACATAGTGCTCGCAGATGCGCATTGCCAAATCTCTCGATTCCAATACGTTCATTCCCGCAAACAAAGTAAACGGTTTGTCGTTTGCGACAGGGATATCACCGATATTAACGATTTTTTGTTGCATGCTGTAATCTCTTCAATAATGTTAATGCACAACGACGGGCGTTCGGCTCATCGCGTTAACTTGACTTTTTAGCAGTTCAGCTGCGGGATCATTAGGGCACTGATCAATAAAGTATTGATAGTCCGTAAGGGCCACTTTATGGCAATCAAGCTGCTGATATATAAAGCCACGGTCACGAATTTCATAAGGATCGTCAGGCACAAAGGTCAATGCTAAGTCGGTACAACGCAGCGCCAATGTATAATGCTCTTCTCGCAGCAACGCCGTTTTAATCAGCGCCAACCAACGCCCAATGATGGTCGGGTTGTCGGTTGCTTCTAAATCCTTGGCTTTCACTGAAGCAAACTGCCCGCTGTGGCCAATAAGCCATGCTTTTAACGTATGCTTAGTGACATAGTCACCATCAAACGGATTCAGAAAGCGTGCAGGTTCACCGTGCCAACGTACCTTAATCAATAACTGAGTTGGGAATGCCACCGCTTCTAACGGAAAGCCCAGCTTTTGTCCTAGAAAAAGAACAACCGCACCTAAGCTAACTGGGATACCTTGACGTTCTTTAAGAACTGTATCAACGAACGCGTTCTTAGAATCATAGTAAGCCTCTTTGTTACCTTGAAATCCCCACTCACAATAGAACAAACGCAAAAAAGCAGTAAAGCGAAGCTGTTCATCATTTTCATGCGCCAAAGCCAATTCAGCTTCAGTAAACAAACGGTCGAGTTCACCTTGCGCCCAGTCAGACTTAGTTTCCGGATTGATGGATTTATTCAAAGCTAATGCGCCATGAACCAAATCCATCTCATCTAGGTCTTCATCGAATAAATCAAACATTGAATAAAACCTTAGCCTTAACTAAAAAAGAATGGAGCTTTGGTAACTGCAATCTTACCCGCAATCGCCAGCCAGCCCAGTGCGCCAAAAAACGCCAGTGACCGAATCAGTTTATTCTTACCCATTTTGATAGCAAATACACCAAGCGCAATATAAGCCAATACACACATGAGCTTGTCAGTCAGCCACGGGGCTGCTGGGGTAAATGGAATGAAACCGGTAATCGCAATCAGAGCAACGCCAGATAACAATAATAATGTGTCATTAACGTGGGGGAAAATCTTAAAAAACTTCTTATTTATCCACGCAGAATCGGCCATGATCAACCCATAGCGTATCGTTAACATCGCCGCACTAATGGCAATGGTAAGTAAGTGAATAGCCTTTACAATTTCGTACATGAATGTCTTCCTATGCTCATTCCGCTAAATATTGTCCTGATGTCACGCGATCTTGCCCAGCGTAATCTTGCTCTGTGACTACATTGCTATAACCAAGATCGAGTAGTAACTGCCTTACCGCCGCCCCTTGAGCATAACCGTGTTCAAACGCAATCCAACCATTTGCAGCCAAAAAGGCCAATGCTTCGCTCGCGATGTGACGTATATCGGCTAAACCCTGCTCTGCTGCAACAAGTGCTGAAGCAGGTTCAAACCTAACATCGCCTTGGCTTAAATGCGGGTCTTGTTCGTCGATATATGGAGGATTGGAAACAATAAGTAAAAATTTTTCGTCAGGCTTCACTGGATCAAACCAACTGCCACAGCGAAACTCTGCGTTTTTAATCGAATGCTTTTCGGCATTTTCTTTGCCTAGCGCCGCCGCTTCTGGCTGCAAATCTACTCCGATCACCTGCAGGTCGGTACGCTCCGAAGCAATCGCTAATGCGATAGCACCAGTACCACTGCCTAAATCCAATACCTTGCCAGCGTTATTTTCTAAATACTGCAAAGCGACTTCAACTAAGCGTTCAGTATCTGGTCTTGGGATTAAGGTAGAAGGTGACACTTTCAATGCCAAAGACCAAAACTCTCGTTCCCCGACTATGTAAGCGACCGGTTTTCCCGACGCTCTTTGCTCAAGCAAACTCTCAAATGCAGAGAATTGCTCCTGAGTAAGCACCTTTTCTGGCCATGTCAGCAAATAACTGCGAGGCTTCGCCAATGCGTGGCAGAGGAGTACCGCGGCATCAATTTTTGCAGAATCACTGCCACTTGTCGTGAGGCATTCAGCCGCATTACGTAATGCGGCTTCAATCGACGGTAGAGACATGCTCTAGTGGTTCTCTGCTAGCGCAGCAAGCTGATCGGCTTGGTATTCTTGAATGACCGGATCAACCAAACTTTGCAGGTCGCCTTCCATCACCTCTGTTAGACGGTATAAGGTAAGGTTAATTCGATGATCTGATACTCGGCCTTGCGGGTAGTTATACGTACGGATTCTATCGCTGCGATCGCCAGAGCCAAGTAGGTTGCGGCGTGTATCCGACACCTCCGCGGCACGTTTTGCTTCTTCTGCTTGAATAATTCTCGCCGCCAACACCGACATCGCTTTCGCTTTGTTCTTATGCTGTGAACGTTCATCTTGGCATTCAACCACAGTGCCAGTTGGCAAGTGAGTAATACGAATGGCAGAGTCCGTCGTGTTGACGTGCTGACCACCTGCGCCTGACGCGCGGAAGGTATCAATTTTTAAATCGCTAGCTTTAATTTCTGGGATTTCAGCTTCAGGGATCTCAGGCATAATCGCTACAGTACACGCCGAAGTGTGCACTCGGCCTTGTGATTCTGTCGCCGGAACACGTTGTACGCGATGGCCACCAGATTCAAACTTCAGTACACCATACACGGCATCACCGCTCACTTTTGCGATCATTTCTTTGTAGCCGCCATGTTCCGATTCGTTCGCAGACATCACTTCAACGCGCCAGCCTTTCTTTTCAGCAAATCGGCTGTACATGCGGAACAAATCTCCCGCGAAAATTCCGGCCTCATCACCACCAGCGCCAGCACGGATCTCTAGGAAACAGTTGCGCTCATCATTAGGATCTTTCGGCAGTAATAAAATTTGCAGTTCATCAGCCAAATTTGCTATCGCAGACTTAGCTTCTTTCATTTCTTCTTGGGCCATTTCACGCATTTCAGCGTCATCTTCTTGAGCCATTTCTTCAGCAGCGGCAAAATCTTCTTGCGCCTGTTGATACGACTGAAAGCACTTAGTCACTTCTTCTAATTGAGAGTACTCTTTGGATAGAGCTCGAAACTTATTTTGATCTCCAATGACACCGGGGTCACCAAGAAGATGTTGAACTTCTTCATAACGTTCAACTAAGGTTTCAAGTTTCACTAATATCGACGCTTTCATAGGATTACTTTTACTCAAAAATAGATTTAATTATTGTGTTTCGTCTAAGCCTAAGCTTTGACGGATCACTGTCAATTTACTAGGTTCACCTTGCTCGGCAGCCTTCTGCAATGCTCGAGTTGGCGCGTGAATCAATTTATTAGTCAGCTTGTTGCTAAGCTCGAGCAATACTTTCTCTGGGTCTTGCCCCAACGCGAGTGCCTGCAGACTTTTGCTCAACAGCTCTTCACGTATAGAGTTCGACGACGTACGGTACTCTCGGATACTGTCGACAGCATGCAAAGAACGCATCCAACTCATAAAAGCAGCGCTTTCTTCACTGACAATCGCTTCAGCTTGTACGGCTTCCACTTTACGCTGCTCGATATTGCCATCAACGATAGATTGTAAGTCATCGACACTATACAGGTAAGCGTCGCTAAGCTCAGAAACTTGTGGCTCGATATCTCTCGGCACCGCAATATCGACCAACAACACTGGCTGATAACGACGTGCTTTCAGAGCACTTTCAACCATACCTTTACCGATGATCGGCAGAGGGCTGGCCGTAGAACTAATCACAATATCCGCTTCATACAGGTGCTCAGGGATCTCGTTTAACGTGATCACATGCCCTGCAAACGATTCTGCCAAGGCCAAGGCACGTTCTTTCGTGCGGTTGGCAACAATGATTTTACGGCAACCGTGTCCCGATAAATGCTTCGCCACCAATTCAATGGTTTCCCCAGCACCGACTAACATGACGGTGAGATCTGCCAGTGACTCAAAGATCTGCTTAGCTAAAGTACAAGCGGCATAGGCAACAGACACCGCACTACCACCAATCTCCGTTTCCGTTCTTACCCGCTTTGCAACAGAGAAAGTCTTTTGAAACAGTTTCTCTGTTGATGGGTCAACCGCTTGGTGTTCCTTCGCATCCGTGTAGGCTTGTTTAACCTGCCCCAAGATTTGCGGCTCACCTAAGACCAAAGAGTCCAAACCACATGCCACCCGCATCAAATGCTTAATTGCGGCTTGCTCTTCATGCACGTATAAACAAGGCTTAATATCTTCAGGGTTCACTTGATGAAACTGAATCAACCAGTCGATCACTCGGCTCTTGCTTGCTGGCTTAACGTCGCAATACACCTCGGTTCGGTTACACGTAGAAAGGATAACGCTACCGTTAACGTACTCATTTGCCGTAAGCTGTTTCAGCGCTTCAGATAACTTATCTGGGCCAAATGCCACTTTTTCGCGCAGCTCTACCGACGCTGTATTGTGATTGATACCAATAGCGAGCAAGGACATGTGTGCAGGTTTCTCTGGGTTGGAATGGTGGAATAAGCTGGCAATTTTACTTTATGCCCTAGTGTATTAAAAGAGCAAGCGTGATTTGTTTTCATCGCTTCTTAAATTCAATGATATAGTAGCGGGTAAACTCACTGATAAACTGTATGAATTGCGAGCACATATGAGATCGCTGAAAAAACTGTTTCTATTGGTTTCGGTCCTCTTTATCGTGTCTGGCTGCAGCACACTACCGAAAAGCCAGACAAATGTGCAATGGCAAGCACAACAGCAGCAACTCTCAGCCATCCATAGCTATCGAGCGACAGGAAAGCTAACCTACTTATCGCCATCACAGAAGCAATCCCTCTATTTTCAGTGGAAGCACAGCCCTACTCGTAGCCAACTGCGCCTCACCACCTTTTTAGGTCAATCCGTATTGAACTTGACGATGACTCCACAAGGATCAAAAGTCACCACATACAATGGCAATACCTATCAAAACCACGACCCAAGAATACTTGTTTCTCGCTTAACCGGATTATCTATCCCAGTCGCCCAATTACAAAATTGGCTCCTCGGCCAGCCTACAGGGGCGGATCAATACCAACAAAATATCACTAATACCCTTGCGTCTTTGTCTAAGGAGATCAATGGGGAACAGTGGGCTTTAACTTACAAAAGCTACACCGATGAAACCTTTGCCGGAAAAACTCTGCCGCTACCGAGCCAGCTGTCACTTAAGCAAGGTTCAACCACACTCAATATTGTGATTTCAAAATGGGTTCTCAAGCAATGATCGCACAAACGACTCAGTGGCCCTCTCCCGCCAAACTGAATTTATTTCTCTATATTAATGGCAAGCTTAGTTCTGGCTACCACGAGCTGCAAACCCTATTTCAGTTTCTAGATCACGGCGATACACTTTCAATTCTCGCCAACAATTCAGGAGAAATTTCTCTTAGCCCTGCAATCCCTGGGGTATCTCTAGAAGAAAACCTGATCTGGAAAGCGGCCAACGCACTTAAGCAAGCAACCGGTTGTCCGTTTGGCGCGCACATTGAGCTAGAGAAAATATTACCGATGGGAGGAGGGATTGGAGGCGGCTCATCCAACGCAGCTACGACCCTGGTCGCACTGAATCATTTATGGCAAACACAATTGTCAGATGACGAGTTAGCAGCGCTTGCTTTACCACTTGGTGCCGATGTGCCCGTGTTTGTTCGTGGCTTCTCTGCTTTTGCTGAAGGTGTTGGAGAACAGCTCACTCCAACAGAACCTGATGAAAAGTGGTATTTAGTCGTTCGCCCAAATGTGAGTATATCGACCGCTGAAATATTCCAACACCCTAACCTTACTCGCGATACAACAAAATTGCCTCTAGACTTTATATTGTCGCAGCCATACGTAAACGATTGCGAAAAAATTGTGCGAATGCTGTACCCAGAGGTTGATAAGCAACTTTCATGGCTGCTACAATACGCGCCGTCAAGATTGACGGGGACAGGTTCCTGTATATTTTCGGAATTTGAGAGCAGATCTGAAGCAGAATCTCTCTATACTCGACTTCCTGACACTGTCTCTGCGTTTGTCGCTCAAGGGCGAAATCTGTCACCATTGACGCAGAGGCTGGCTGAATACCAATCAGCCCACAACCATTCTATTTAAAAACTGGACGCAACCCTGAGGTTTCTACCGTGCCTGATATGAAGCTATTTGCTGGTAACGCAACACCTGAACTAGCCCAACGTATTGCTGACCGTCTATACATCTCTCTTGGTGATGCCGCTGTTGATCGTTTCTCCGATGGAGAAGTCGCAGTGCAAATCAACGAAAATGTTCGTGGTAGTGATGTATTCATTATTCAATCAACTTGCGCACCAACTAACGACAACCTAATGGAGTTAGTGGTCATGATTGATGCAATGCGCCGTGCTTCAGCTGGCCGTATTACTGCCGTCATTCCATATTTCGGCTATGCCCGTCAAGATAGACGCGTGCGTTCAGCCCGTGTTCCTATTACCGCAAAAGTGGTCGCAGACTTCCTATCTAACGTTGGTGTCGATCGTGTTTTAACCATTGATTTGCACGCTGAGCAAATTCAAGGTTTCTTCGATGTCCCTGTCGACAACATCTTCGGCACTCCAGTACTGCTAGAGGACATGAAAAACCGTGGCTTGGAAAACCCAGTCGTGGTATCTCCTGATCTAGGCGGTGTTGTTCGAGCTCGCGCAACCGCAAAAGCGCTAGATGATATTGATATCGCCATCGTTGACAAGCGTCGTCCTCGTGCCAACGTTTCTGAAGTGATGAACCTCATTGGTGATGTCGAAGGTCGTGACTGTGTGATCGTCGATGACATGATTGATACTGGCGGCACATTATGTAAAGCAGCTGAAGCACTAAAAGAGCGTGGCGCTAAGCGAGTTTTTGCTTATGCAACGCACGCCGTGTTCTCTGGCAATGCTGCAGAAAACATCAAAAACTCTGTGCTAGACCAAGTCATCATTACTGATTCGATTCCTGTTGCAGATAAAATGCTGAAAACTGGCAAGGTCACCACCTTGAGCCTATCACGCATGCTGGCTGAAGCCATTCGCCGTATCAGCAACGAAGAATCTATCTCAGCCATGTTTCGTTAATGAGCAGATTGTTATAGCTCATTCATCGTACCAAACGCTGAAATGCCAAAGCACTTCATAATGTTATGAGGTGCTTTTTTATTTCCGCCCCCGATACAAATCGCGCCAATAGTATCAACGCTTCGCCAACCGAAAAGCTGCCCAAATAAGCATCTTCATGTTGGTTGGTTATATATGCTATGATAGCGCGCTTTTTGAGTTCCTAGAGAGATCCTAACATTGAGCCAACAAATAAAACTTCTTGTCGGACTGGCCAACCCTGGCCCTGAGTATAAACAAACTCGACATAACGCAGGTGCATGGGTAGTGGAAGAGCTAGCCAGAAACCACAATGTTATCTTAAAAAATGACACCAAGTTTTATGGCTTAACCGGACGTATCATGGTCAATGGACAAGACTTGCGCTTGCTCATCCCAACGACCTTCATGAATTTGTCGGGGAAGGCAATCTCGGCGTTAGCGAAGTTTTATCAGATCCTTCCAGAAGAGATCATGGTCGCGCACGATGAACTCGACCTACCACCGGGTATCGCGAAATTTAAAAAAGGTGGCGGCCATGGCGGCCACAATGGACTCAGAGACACAATCAGTAAACTGAGCAACAACAAAGAATTTTACCGCCTGCGGATTGGCATTGGCCATCCTGGGCATAAAGATAGAGTATCAGGTTATGTGCTGGGCAAAGCGCCCGCTAAAGAACAAGAATGTCTAGATGCCGTAGTCGACGAATCGGTACGCAGCTTAGATATTTTGCTAAAAGATGGTTTAGCCAAGGCACAAAATCGACTACATACGTTCAAAGCTGAATAAAGGTTATTATCATGGGATTTAAATGTGGCATTGTTGGCCTACCAAATGTGGGCAAATCGACACTGTTTAATGCATTGACTAAAGCGGGAATCGAAGCGGCAAACTTCCCATTCTGCACTATCGAGCCAAACACAGGCATCGTACCTGTGCCAGATTTACGTCTAGACGCACTGGCTAAAATTGTAAACCCAAAGAAAATCCTGGCAACCACGATGGAATTTGTGGATATCGCAGGCTTAGTTGCTGGTGCATCAAAAGGCGAAGGCTTAGGTAACAAATTCCTGGCTAACATCCGTGAAACGGATGCGATTGGCCACGTTGTGCGCTGTTTTGAGAACGAAAACATTATTCACGTTTCAGGTAAAGTATCGCCGATTGAAGATATCGAAGTCATCAATTTAGAGCTAGCTTTAGCCGATCTTGATTCATGTGAGCGTGCTCTGCAGCGCAATGCCAAGAAAGCCAAAGGCGGCGACAAAGATGCCAAATTTGAAGTCACCGTACTTGAAAAAATGCTTCCTATCCTTACCGAAGGTGGCATGGCAAGAACCGTTGAATTAAGTAAAGAAGAGTTAGCAGCAATCGGCTACCTTAACTTCTTAACGTTAAAACCAACCATGTACATCGCCAATGTCAACGAAGATGGCTTCGAAAACAACCCTTATCTCGATGCTGTACGCGAGTTCGCAGAGAAAGAAAATAATGTTGTCGTTCCAGTTTGCGCCGCCATTGAATCTGAACTCTCTGAACTAGATGACGAAGATCGCGAAGAATTCCTAGCCGATATGGGCATCGAAGAACCAGGTTTGAATCGAGTGATTCGCTCTGGCTACGATCTATTGACGCTACAAACCTACTTTACTGCTGGCGTACAAGAAGTTCGCGCTTGGACTATTCCTATCGGTGCGACGGCTCCACAATCCGCGGGTAAGATCCATACCGACTTTGAAAAAGGCTTCATCCGAGCGGAAGTCGTGGGCTACGACGATTTCATTCAGTACGACGGTGAAAGCGGCGCGAAAGAAGCGGGTAAATGGCGATTAGAAGGGAAAGATTACATTGTCAAAGATGGTGATGTCGTACATTTCCGTTTTAACGTGTAAAAACTCGCCAACCGAATCTAAGAGCCAGCTTAACCGCTGGCTTTTTATATTGTTCTCTACTATTTATCCTTCATTCCTTTCTCACACTGGTTCTTGTTTCCTTGCCGTTTTTTTTACTACTTTAGCTTACAAACACACCTTTCTGTTCAAAAAGACAACGAACGAGATATTTATACAAATTTATTAAAAAAAACGGTTGACGAGATCCGCTCAACTCCGCATAATGCGCCCCGTTCCCAACGAGATATCACATCTCAGAGGGGAGTTAGAAATGGCTACGTAGCTCAGCTGGTTAGAGCACATCACTCATAATGATGGGGTCACAGGTTCGAATCCCGTCGTAGCCACCATTTCTAACCATGGAAACATGCACAAAAAGAATGCGGAAGTGGCGGAATTGGTAGACGCACCAGATTTAGGTTCTGGCGCCGTAAGGTGTGAGAGTTCAAGTCTCTCCTTCCGCACCATTCTTTTGGGAAGATTAGACTCGCGAAAGCAGTCATAGTTGGGCTATCGCCAAGTGGTAAGGCAGCGGCTTTTGATGCCGCCATCCCCTGGTTCGAATCCAGGTAGCCCAGCCAAATTTTATTTGTGTGAACATTTAAAAAAATGTTGGCACAACGAGAGAGATTATATTATATTGTCTCGCTCAAAACTAAGGCTACGTAGCTCAGCTGGTTAGAGCACATCACTCATAATGATGGGGTCACAGGTTCGAATCCCGTCGTAGCCACCATAATTCAATAATTTGTCTATATGACAGATTATGAATAGGACATCGACACGCGGAAGTGGCGGAATTGGTAGACGCACCAGATTTAGGTTCTGGCGCCGTAAGGTGTGAGAGTTCAAGTCTCTCCTTCCGCACCATGTCGAAAGTCCCTAGAATAATGCGGAAGTGGCGGAATTGGTAGACGCACCAGATTTAGGTTCTGGCGCCGCAAGGTGTGAGAGTTCAAGTCTCTCCTTCCGCACCATTATTCTTAAAGGAATAAACACGCTTATTAATAAGCTGTTGCAGTTGGGCTATCGCCAAGTGGTAAGGCAGCGGCTTTTGATGCCGCCATCCCCTGGTTCGAGTCCAGGTAGCCCAGCCAATCTCTCTTTGATGCTATCATTAAGAGAAGAACAACGTCTCGTTGATTAACCAATCATCAGCGAAGACCACAAACATGCGGAAGTGGCGGAATTGGTAGACGCACCAGATTTAGGTTCTGGCGCCGCAAGGTGTGAGAGTTCAAGTCTCTCCTTCCGCACCATTATTCTGAGAAGAATAGACTTGCTGAAATAATGCAGTCAACTGTTGGGCTATCGCCAAGTGGTAAGGCAGCGGCTTTTGATGCCGCCATCCCCTGGTTCGAGTCCAGGTAGCCCAGCCAATTTCTCTTTTAAAGCTATTGTTTTAGAGAAAAGTACAACGTCTCATTGATTAACCAATCATCAGTGAAGACTACAAAACATGCGGAAGTGGCGGAATTGGTAGACGCACCAGATTTAGGTTCTGGCGCCGCAAGGTGTGAGAGTTCAAGTCTCTCCTTCCGCACCATTATTCTGAGAAGAATAGACTTGCTGAAATAATGCAGTCARCTGTTGGGCTATCGCCAAGTGGTAAGGCAGCGGCTTTTGATGCCGCCATCCCCTGGTTCGAATCCAGGTAGCCCAGCCACTATTTCTTCCCCCAAGAAATAGAATATTTAGGAATGGCTACGTAGCTCAGCTGGTTAGAGCACATCACTCATAATGATGGGGTCACAGGTTCGAATCCCGTCGTAGCCACCATCCTAGAAATCCCAAAATCTTAATTCCCTATCTGTTATATCTTTACCATTTTTTTGCTTAGTCGTAAGCTAGTTTTCTCTTGATTATCTATTTGTAATACTTCAGAACCGATCCTGCCTACATACTGCTTTGAGATAGAATCAAATCATTAGTAGATGCCAAATTTCAGGCAAAAAATAACCCGGCTACAGCCAGGTTATTCACTCTCACATTATACTTTACCCAAGAAGCCCTAAGGCCGTTGTGGGAGCCTGCTTGGCCTGTGCGAGAACCGCACTGGATGCTTGCGTAAGGATCTGCGACTTGGTAAGCGCAGTCGTCTCTTTGGCAAAGTCGGTATCTTTGATTCGGCTCTTCGACGCGTTAACATTTTCGTTAATATTATCTAAGTTGCTGATCGCATGACTCAACCTGTTTTGAACCGCACCTAACCCAGCTCGGGAGCTATCTACATACTTAAGTGCTGAATCAAGCACACTAACCGCTTCTTGCGCCCCCCCAACAGTCGTAACATCAAGACTATCGACATCAACTTGCTTGCCTTGCTGCATTGACAAGTCATTAGCTAATCCTCCGGAAAACGACACCGGTCCAGCTACCTTCGTTTTACCTGCGTAAATTTGTAGCTGTCCATTTTCATTAACTGAGGCGTTTACTGCATCATTTTGACCATTGATGTAGGTCGCCAATTCCTCAATATCATCGCCTGCTTTCGCATTGACGACCACATTCCTTTGTTGACCCTGATCATCAGTAAAATCTATGTTAAGGTCAGTTGCACCTTGCTGCACCTTCCAATTTGCATCCTTACCATTTGCCGCAACATAACTAGTTCCTCCCATATGGGCATTGTCAGAGCGCATGTCCGCCATGGTGATCATTAGTGCCTCACCACTATTAGCACCAATCTGAAATGCACTGGTATCAAAAGTACCATTGAGAAGTCTCTTACCACCGAATGAGGTCGTTTCTGCAATCCTATTCAGCTCTTTATTCAATGCACCTACTTCTTGCTGAATCGCCACACGTTCTGACTTTGAGTTGGAACCATTGGCTGATTGAAGTGATAAGTCTCGCATACGTTGCAGGATAGACGTACTCTCTGTCATCGCTCCTTCCGCAGTTTGCGCGATAGAAATACCATCATTAGCATTTCTCACTGCGATATCTAAACCACGGCTTTGTGAGGTTAATCGGTTCGAAATTTGCAAACCCGCCGCGTCATCCTTCGAACTGTTAATTCTGAACCCGGAAGACAAGCGTTCCATTGCAGTCTCCTGCGCAGACTGAGCACTGTTTAAGTAGCGCTGTGCGGTCATTGCAGAGACATTTGTATTTACATTCACTGCCATAGTGATTTCTCCTGTTGATTTTCCGATAAATCGAAAGTGCCAAACGGTTTCCGACGTCTCGGAAATCCAAATGAGTTCTCTCAAAGTTACCTTTAATAACGACAACAATTAGAAATCCTTTAAATAAAAATTCGCTCATTCTCGAAAATGTTATAAAAACATATGGTGATATGACACATGCAGCAAATTAGGCAAAAATAACTAAAGTTTTCCTCGTAATGGCCGAGCAAGAAATCGTTTAGGTTTCGTACATGCAACAGAGAATATAGCCTTAGTGTATTGATTTAATTAGATAAAAATTAACAAGGATCAAGAAAGGAACTGCAATTTCTAAACGACTGATTTGCCTAAACAGTATTGGCAGCTTATGTAAGCAAACATGACTTTATTATATTCCGCTCCCTTAAACTTCTATATATTCAACTAAAAACATATGATCGATAAATAAACATCCAATCTAAGTTGCAACATTAAATTAGTCACTAGATTACTTTCACCTATATTGCAATTCACGAAACTCTATCACCTACTTCACCACTAGCAACCGATATGACTTAGCATTCTCAATGATGTATGAATTGTCAGAGCAAGAGAACAACTTCACGACGTCAGCATCAATGATAAACGTTGGAAGCTCAGGTATAGGGCTATGTCGTGAAAAGTATGGATCTGTAGACTAGTCAACATAGCGGAAGCGCCACTATGAAGCCACTCTGTAGAAGACAGTAAATCAGATAAGGTAAACTGCAGGAAAAAGAAAAGCCCCTGCCTTTGAGAGAACGGGGGCTATTTGGTAGGTCAGCGCCAATATAGAGATCAAGAGAAATGAACGCCTATTTCTGACCGAGTACATGATTAACTTTATTTACAGAACAATTAAGTGAGAGAGCTCTGTAACTAATGATAACCATGCTTTACCAATGAAGACCCCACGACAATCCACGTCTGAATACCGCTTAATGAGGCCATCATTTTACTACTGCAATAACGATAATGCAGAGTTTGGTAACTGTTTCGCTTGAGCAAGTATCGATGTACCTGCCTGTTGCAATATTTGTGCTTTAGTTAGGTTGGTGGTTTCTTTCGCGAAATCTGTATCTTTGATTCGGCTATTCGATGCTTCCACGTTTTCTTGGATATTAGCCAAGTTATTGATACTATGACCTAATCTGTTTTGTTTCGCACCAAGCTCTGCTCGCTCTGAGTCCACATAGCGCAGTGCTGAATCAATTATAGAGATCGCACTTTGCGCACCACCCACGCTTCTAATGTCCACATCTCGCACTGTCGTCGCCTTACCTGGGCCACCATTTAGCCCAAGTTCCGTCGCCAATCCACCCGACATATTGAGGTTTCCTTGCAAATGGGGTTCAGCCATAAACAACTGCAATTTTCCGTCTTGATCGACCGATGCTTGAATCATATGAGACTGACCGTTAATATAAGTGGCCAGTTCTTCAATGTCATCTCCCGGTTTGGCGCTTATATCTATAGTCTGAGGCTCGCCTTTTTTATCTGTAAACTCTAGCTTTAGATCTCTCGCTGTAGGCGGGACACCCCAGCTTTCTGTTTTACCATTTTCTGCGATGAAGGCTTGCCCTCCCATTTTCGGCTCATCAGCTCGGATACTAGTCAAGCTGATAATCATCGCCTCACCTGCACTGGCACCAATTTGAAAGGCTGATTCACCAAAACTTCCGTTTAGAAGTTTCCGACCACCAAATGAGGTCGTCTCCGCGATTCGGTTTAACTCAGTTTCCAAAGCTTCTGATTCTTCATTCAGAGCCTGCCTTTCAGATGCGGAGTTAGTACCATTCGCCGATTGCAGTGCCAAATCCCGCATTCTTTGCAGCACATTAGTTGACTCGTTCATTGCCCCTTCAGCGGTCTGTGCAATAGAAATACCGTCATTCGCGTTACGCATTGCCACATCTAAGCCTCTAGACTGCGCAGTTAAGCGGTTGGATATTTGTAGACCTGCTGCATCGTCTTTCGCACTATTAATGCGATTACCGGAAGATAAGCGCTCCATCGACGTGTTAAGCTCGCCCGTCGCCTTGTTTAGATAACGCTGAGCTGTTAATGCTGAAACGTTGGTATTTACTGTAATAGTCATAAGTTTGCACCCCTAATGAGTTCGCAACTCCTTGCGAAGCGGCCAGCGTGTAACATCGTTAAGTGCTGACCGTAAAGGCTATGTCGGAGAACTCTGCGAATCCGAACTGCCGCTCTAATACTCTATATTGGTTAATACAAGTAGCATGCCAATATTGAAAACTCATTTAAAAATTAAATTTTTCTTTATTTTTCATAAGGTTGAAAGGTGTCAGTTTTATCAACCTTGTCTCTCAACTTCCCTGCAATGCCACTTGCCGCTTATTGCCGCTCACGGAATTGCCGCTTTTCCTACCGTATTTGTTGGTCATTGTGGGGCGCTTATGGCGTGGCTCATAAGGCGACCAAGTGAAAAATTAGAAGGTGGGTATTGTGTTAATTCTTTTATTGAACAACGCTGCGATCCTAGCCAGAAGGCCAGCAGTTACATCAAACAATTAGATATAGTTAAACAAGCTTAAATCTTTGGTTTTTCCGAACGCGAGCTGCGAAGCCTGCAGCGCTCTTGAGTTTTCGTTAAATTCAATCACCGCATGGGCATAATCCAAATCTTCAAAATTGCCTTTCGATTTTTCCAGAGAAATATTGAAGTCTTCATGTTGCTGCTCTTGGAAGTCGAGGGTACTAAGACGCGAGCCTATGTCAGAGTGCACTTTGTTCAAATGAATAAAGGCGGCATGAAACTCTTCCACGACCTGTTGCAACTTAGCGGTGTTGGACGCATCCGACACTGAGCCTTTCGAATACTCAATCGAATCTTTCAATGTATCGAATATGCTGAATGTTTTTCTCGGTTCTAGCGTCAGGCTATCGCCGGCAGTAACCTGCCCTTTCACTTGAATAGTTAAGTCATTGAACTTGATGCCTGAGGCTGGATCAAAGTCACCGGCTTGTACCACGCCGCCATTTTGCTCTAATTGATAACCAAACTTGCCGTTCGCCATATCGACAAAAGTCACTTTATAGGTTGAGTCGTCACCGTCGTCTAAATTTGTCGCGCGGGACAATAAGAGTTCTGAACCTGATTGCAATTGATACTGTGGCTCGTAGTCACCATAGGGATTGGTGATCTCCATAAAAACTTTACTGCCCGGATCGTTCACTGGCATATCCAAGCTATTCGATACCTTCATCTTACGTTGGTAGTCGTCACCGTTGTAACTGACTTGGCCATCATTATCCCGAAAGAAAGGTTGATTCTTAGGCTTAGTTCCCGCAAAGACATAGTTACCGGATTCATCCTGAACATTGGACAGGCCAAGCATATTATTAGCCAGCTCCCTCAACTCTTGAGTCTTGGCCTCACGGTCTTCTTTCGACAGCGAGCCATTGATCATTTCCATCACCGTTCGTTTCGATTCATCGGTGAATTTCTCTGCATTAGAAACGATCACCTCGTGATTCTCTAAACGATTCCGTACCAAAACAATGGCATTAAGGTATTGTCGAATTTGCTCAGATTGCTGGCCAAGCTCTTGTACGTAGTGCGTAGCAAGAGGGTCATCCCCCGCAGTGAGTAGCTTTTTACCTGATGCCAATTGCTCTTGGTTATGGTGTATTTTGGCTTCTTGACGACGGATATCATTTTGCACTGCTTGATAACTGTGGAAGCTAGAAATACGATTGATCATGCAACTCTACCCCCGTTACCTGAGCCGAAGAATGGTGTTAAACGTGTCATTAGCGGCCTGCATAATTCTCGATGAAGCCATGTAGGTTTGCTGAAATTTCATCATATTGGCCGCTTCCTCATCCAGGTTAACCCCAGAGATCGATGCGATACGCTCTTGAGCAGATTCTTTCTCTAAGCGGGAAATATCGGTCAGACGCGATGCCGTGGCAGTTCTCAACCCAACATCAGTACTGAGATTATTGTACAGATCCAACACCGTGGATTCGTTGCCATTGAGTGTTTTATCTGTTTGAAGATTCTGCATTTTCAGCAAGTTACCGTTATCACCTTCAGATGGCACAAGATTGGCCGTGAATTTGTCATTAGGTAATGCGCCACCAGTTAATTCAAATGTGGTGCCCTGAACGGTAACAGGCCCTGAAGGAGGATAATCGCTAGGCTGGGTCAGCAGTTTTCCTTTAGTGTCGGTAACAACAAACTGATTCCCTTGCGGTGAAACTAAAACTTCAAACTCTCGCAACTGGCCTGCTTTGAGGATATTGAACTTGGCGCTGCCCTGCGCAAATGTCGTTGAAGCTTCATAGCTTTGCGCTGCAATTTCTCTCGCGTCATTGGTTTCCATTTTCATTTGCGCTGCCGCTTGGCGAGTTGGACGAATCAAAACCTTTTCTCCGCTCGCTAAATCATTACGAACTTCAACGCGCATCCCGTCTAATACAATGGCGCCCCCAACTACAGGGACAGTGAGAGACTCACCACTTGGGCGAGTAATGACATAATCACTTCCGTCATATTTCAGTGAATATTCACCCGCTTTTATCTGATTGGGATCTTCAATATAAGCCGCTAAGTCCGCTTTGGAGTCTCCAGACGCCACAATGCGCGATTTGGCGATGCTCTCAGAGTTAATGTCGGTAAAGATATTGCGGCCCACATCGCCACGTAAATCCAGCCCTTGAGACTGAAGTTTGTTCACCTCATAGGTAAAAGCAGAAGCCATGCGACCCAACTCATCCATTAAATGGGGGATTTCGTTGTCACGCATATCCAGAAAAGCGCCGATCTTGCCATCGATGTCCTTACTAGTAATCGCTTTGATGCCTTTCCCTTCAATCATGGCCAAGCGGTGTTTATGGACATCAGGGTAACCATCCATCATGGCCAATTTGCTGGCCTCAGTACCGGATACCAAGGTATGCCCATTGCCAATAAGAATGTTGAAACCTTCTCCATTCTTACGAGGGGTTACGGTCACTTTGGTGTAATCAGAAAGTTCGGCAATCAGCTTCTCATGTTGATCCATCAAGTCATTATGCGGCCCTGGAGACTTCAACATTAAACGTTGTAAGTCGCGCAGCTCCAACGCCAAATCATTCACACGTTCGACGCCAAGCTTCAGCTTATCGTTTGCCACATCCGACTGATGGCGGATCGTCTCATGAAACTCGTTCATGCTCTTGGTGATCATTTCCGCCTTTTCTAGCACGATCTTACGTGCACCCATGTCGTTCGGGCTATCGGCAAGCGTTTTCACCGCATCAAACCATTCGTTAAAATTTTCTGGGATTTTTTTCGACGATACTGAAGACAACATGCTCACCAGCATTTGTAGATTTTCTTCGACATCTTTTTTATTGGCGTAACTGGTGGTGGAGGTGTTCATTTCGCTAACGGCAAACTGGTCCCATGAGCGGCGAACATTGTCCACATGCACACCCATACCATAAGTTTCACCACCATATCGTCTTGGCGTGTTCGTGCCTTGGATAACGGACTGACGACTATATCCATCGGTGTTCACATTAGTAATATTGTGACCAGTTGTATTTAACTGTTTCTGAGCAGTGAGTACGCCTTGCAAACCCACATTCAGAATATCCGATGACATATTGCCCCCTAAGTCTGTTACTGCCAGCTCACGCTGAGCTTAAACTAAGGTAAGCAACTTATGTGCCATCGACTTAGATTGCCGCTGCAATAGCTAAAGCCGAAGAAGATCCAACGAAAGTAATAGAAAAGACAAATTCAAAAGCAGAGGATGAGCCTGATGTAGGCTCAATGGAGGAAAGAGAAAGTAGAAGTTCTACATGGTGTCTATTTTATGTTTAATCCTCAGAATCTTATCGGAGTACTGTGGATCGGTCGCATAACCTGCCGAATGTATGCCGCGGATAAACTCGGCACCATTGCCACTCGCCAACGCGTGTTCATATCTTGGGTTAGATTGTAAGAAATGGACATAATCATTGAAGCTGTCTTGGTAGCTATCATAAGCACGGAATGAAGCTTTTTCCATTACAGGTACACCTGATTGATATTCCAAGGTTTGCGTTGCCACTTTATTGCCATGCCAGCTACGATCGGCTTTGATATTAAATAGATTATTACTGCTCCCCGCCACATTCTTAACCACCTTTTTACCCCAACCCGTTTCCAGCGCCGCCTGAGCCAACAATAAGGAGCTGTCGACGCCCAATGCTTTAGCAGCCTTCTCAGCGTATGGTTTCATTGAGGTAATAAAGGATTTCGGTGATTCAAATGAGACAGGACGAGCCATTTGTACATCAGCAGAAGAGGCAATCGGCACGGCCTCTTTGTTATCTTTGCTATCTTCATTCGTTAGCAGCACGTTATTTGCCATTGGTACGCTACGGTTATGAGCCTGTACCTTTTTCATGACTTGATCAAAGTTAGAAGTACGTGAGGCTGCATTTGGGTTATCAATCTGCCCTTTACTGAGCTGAGCAACTATCATGTCGGCTAGGCCGAGAGAGCCAGAGCTGCTAAGATCACTCGCCATTTGCTCATCCAGCATATTGCGATAGAACTTACCGTTTTGCCCTTGGGTCATATCAGATTCAAAAGCTGCATTAGCACTACGCATTGATTTAAATAGCATCGAGGTAAAAATGGCCTCAAACTGCTTAGCTGCGCCAGTAAGCGCCGCTTTCTCACTTTTCTTATCGCCATTAATCGCTTGTTGACGAAAATGATCTAAGCTCGCGATATCATGGATAAAACCAACATCATTTTTATTGTCTATCATGATTTAGCTCCTACGGCTTAGATAATAATCAGCTGGCCTTCAATGGCCCCAGCTTGCTTTAACGCTTGTAGTATCGCCATCAGATCCGAAGGTGCAGCCCCAACCTCATTAACGGCACGAACCAATTCATCCAATGTTGGGCCAGGCGCAAACTTAAACATCTTTCCTTGCTTTTCCGTCACCTGAATATCGGAGTCTGGCGTTACCACCGTTTGCCCCCCAGAAAAAGCATTAGGCTGGCTGACATTGAGGTTCTCTTTAATTGCAACCGTCATGCCACCGTGAGTCACTGCGGCAGGCTTTAATCGTACATGGCTACCCACAACAATTGTTCCGGTGCGCGAGTTAACAATAATTTTCGCAGGACCGTCAGCGGTTTGAAATTCTAGGTTCTCGACCGCAGATAGGAAAGCCACGCGCTGGCTTATGTCTCTTGGTGCGCGCACTTTCACTGATGTTGAATCGATAGCCGACGCCATATTGGGACCAAGGAAATTATTGACCGTGTCCGCCATTCTCTGAGCTGTAGTAAAATCAGGGTCAACTAAATTGAAGGTGATATAATCGCCACGACCAAATGGTGTCGGCACTTCTTTTTCCACCGTTGCCCCTGACGATATTAAGCCAACCGCCGGATTGTTGCCGACCAATTTAGAACCATCGGCTCCTGTAGCGCTGAATCCACTAACCACTAGGTTACCTTGAGCAATGGCGTAAACCTTACCATCGACCCCTTTCAAAAAGGTTTGAATCAAAGTACCGCCCCGTAAACTTTTTGCCGAACCAATAGACGAAACGGTCACATCAACCGTTTGCCCTTGTTTCGCAAAAGGGGGTAAATTTGCAGTTACAATCACCGCGGCAACATTCTTAGTTTTGGGTTTGGTTCCGGGTGGCAATTGAATGCCGAAGCTTGCCAGCATGGCGTTAAAACTTTGGTCGGTAAACGGGGTAGATTCACCCGTGCCCGGCAAACCGGAAACTAAACCGTAGCCGATTAATTGGTTGCTTCGCACTCCAGCAACTTGCGACACATCTTTAATTCGAGCAGCATTTGCCGTCAATGCCAACAGGCTCAAAACTATTCCGGCTATGCTCCACTTATTCATCCGATATCCCTTACATCTACCAATAGAGGCGTCAACGCTCCGTCACTGTTACAAAGCAACATTAAAGAATCGTGCCAAGAATCCAGGCTCTTGCATATCTTGGTTGGTTCCTGTGCCAGAATATTGAATTCGTGCATTAGAAATCCGGTTAGACGCGATGGTGTTGTCATGCGAAATATCATCAGGACGGATAGTTCCGCTAAGGCGAATATATTCGTCACCCGCATTGAGAGTCAGCCACTTTTCTCCTCGTATTACGAGATTACCGTTGGCAAGCACCTCAATCACCTCAACGGTAATGGAACCACTTATACTATTACTTTGATTGGCCGCTGCACTGCCGCTAAACTTGTTATCGTTAGAGAGTTTGTACGAAAAGTTGTAGTCTTTAATTTTGAGCTCTTTTCCACCAACTTCCAACGGATCCATGGAGGCATCGTTTTTCTTCGATAGATCCGCATCAGCGCTTTTTGCCGCTTTCATGCTTTCATTCAATTCAACGGTAATAATGTCGCCGATACCCATCGGCTTCGAGTCATCGTATAGGCTGCTCGCTTGTATTGAGCTAAATAATGATCCTGTTTCAGCAACATAATGTGAGGGCTTGTGTTTGGGATGAATCGGTGCCCACGCTGGGTCACCGGCAATTGGGTCCGTTCGGCCACGTAAGGTATCCACAATACCACCTGAAGACGATTCTTCTTGCTTGGCTTTGTCACCTTCGACAGCATCGACTGTTGTGGTGCCTGACACTTGTTCCGGCGTTTCTATCGGCCCATCAATGAGCGCACACCCAGACATCAGAGTGATCATCACTAAGAATACAATACGCAACATATTCATCCCCTCACCTTCAACCTAAAGCTGTTGGTTTACGAAGCTCAGCATTTTGTCTACGGCAGAAATCACTTTTGAATTCATTTCATAAACGCGCTGCGCTTCAATCATGTTCACCAGCTCTTCCGTAACATTGACGTTGGAAGTTTCCAGCATAGATTGGCGGACATCACCAAACCCATCGAGCCCGGGGACACCCTCTTGTGGATCACCACTCGCACCTGTCGGCAAATACAAGTTTTGCCCTATCGGCTCTAACCCACCTGGGTTGATAAAGTCCGTCGTCGTTATTTGGCCCAAGACCTGATTATCTTGCTGACCTCGAACACGGGCTGAGACTTCGCCATCAGTCCCAACCGTCACACTGATCGCATCCTGTGGTATCACAATTTCTGGTTGTAACGCATAGCCACTGCCCGACGTCACGATCATGCCTTCATCATTCAAAGTAAACTGACCGTTACGCGTATAACCGATGTTGCCATCCGGCATAAGTATTTGAAAAAATCCATCGCCTTCGATCATCATGTCCATCGAATTAGACGTGGTTTGAACATTACCATTGGTAAATACTTTTTGCGTTGCTACGACCTTAGAACCTGCACCCAGCATCAACCCACTTGGCATCTCAGTGTTTTGCGAGGACTGCCCACCCGGTTGGTTAATATTTTGATAGAACAAGTCTTCAAATACTGCTCGGCCTTTTTTAAACCCTATGGTTGAGGCGTTAGCTAGGTTGTTGGAAATCGTAGCAATATTAGTTTGCTGTGCATCTAAACCGGTTTTACTTACCCATAATGCTGGTTGCATAATTCTCTCCTCACATCAATCACTAGCTCATTCGCAATAGCGAATCAGAGGTTTTATCCATGTCTTCTGCGGTGTTCATCATTTTCACCTGCATCTCAAACTGACGCTGAATGTCGATAAGGCTGGTCATTTCACCAATGGCATTGACGTTACTGCCCTCAACGGCCCCTGTTAACAGTTTCACTTGAGCGTCTGCCGTGTACACTGCATTGGGATCTTTCGAGCGAAATAAACCATTCGCATCTTTATAAAGAGTGCGATTATCTGGCTTAGTTAGTTTAATACGGTCGACCACTTCAATCGCATCGGCGGGTGCTCCTTGTGGAACAACGGAAATAGTCCCATCTTTACCGATCTCGACTTTACTTATTGGTATTGGGAGCGTAATAGGTGCACCAGTTTCACCTAATACAGCGTGACCGCTGCTGTTGGTCAATAATCCATTCGAGTCGATATTTAAATTGCCGTTGCGGGTTAGGCCTTCTTTTCCAGTTTTGTCCATCACCGAAATCCAACCATCGCCTTGTACAGTGACATCCAAATCTCGGCCAGTCGTGACCACACTGCCTTGCTCAAAATTATGCCCAGGGCGCTCAGTCATGCTAAACACTCTAGAAGGCAAACCTTCACCGTAGGCCTGCATTGAACGTGCTTGCTCTAAATCCGCGCGAAAACCAGTGGTGCTAACATTCGCTAGGTTGTTCGCCCGCAACTGCATTGCCTGCATATTTTGCTTAGCGCCGCTCATTGCCAAATATAATGCGCGATCCATAAATTGCTCTCCATATCGACTCTAATAACCAAGCACTGAGAGCACTTGGGTACAATATGTAAAGCAATTCATGTGCCAACGAATATTGGCCGTTTAATCAACTAATTATGTTGATAGATGGGAAGGACATTGAAGCCTAGAAGAAAGAAAGAAAGGAAGCGGCAATAAAAAGTTCCAACTTTGCCTCGTTAGAGCTCTTTATTGCCGCTTGTTTATCACGTTAGCGGATTTGTAGAATATTTTGTTGAAGTTGGTTGTGTACTTCTAGCGAACGGGAGTTAGCTTGGAAGTTACGCTGAGCACTAATAAGGTCAACCAATTCTTGGGTCATATCAATGTTCGATTGCTCCAAGGTACCGCTGTTGACCGAGCCAAATGAGCCCTTGTTAGATTCACCCCAAATTTTATGCCCGGAGAATTGCGTAGCATCCCACTGAGTACCACTTTTCTTATCCAAACCTTGCTCGTTGGCTACTCTGATCAAGGCCATACGGCCTAAGGTAATATTTTGCCCGTTGGAATACGTCCCTAATACGCTGCCGTTTTCATCAAAATCGACTTTGGTCAAAAAGCCCGTTGTCGCGCCATCTTGGTCGAATTTGGTCAATTCAAATGGAGCCGCAAATTGTGTTGCTGAGTCTAGTTTAAACGAGATAGTTTGTGAGCCATCAGCTCCATTGAGATCAACCGGTACAGCCCCAGAGCCTAGCGGCTCAGACAGAACTTTTTGACCATTATTAATACTTTCTAACGTCCCATCATTATTGAACTTCATTGTATGACCAATTTGTCCAGTCGGTGTAGTCGCGTCCCCGCCAACAATATTGATTGGTTTTTCGCCTGTCGCATCCGTCACTGTGTAATACGCTTGCCATGTATTGGCCTGAGTTTGGTCTTTCAAGTAATACGCGGTTAATTTATACGAAGAACCCATTGAGTCATAAATCGTCGACGATGTGGAACGGTTATAGGTTTCCGGATCGTTAAAGTCGAACAATGCAGGATTTTTCAGGTCGCCATTCGCCGGTAGGTTAAAACCCGCATCGACATTAGACGTTTCTTTCGGCTTACCAAATTCAGCTGGGATACTAAGAGGAGAAGGCTCATACGACAAAACATCTCCCGTATCTTTGTTTACTTGATAACCAAGCACAAATTCGTCTTGCGATGTCACCATATAGTTGTCTTTATTCAGGTGAAATGAGCCGTTACGAGTTAGCTCGTTTTGCTGAGGAACCAATCTATCCTTTGCGACAGCAAAGAAGCCTGTCCCTGCAATACGTAAATCCATAGGGTTATTGGTATACACACTAGAGCCTTCATGGAATTGTTGCGCAACCTTATTGGCTTGAACCCCTTGCCCCGGCGTCGTTTTCGCCTGTGTAAACAACGAATTTGAATAAACGTCACCAAATTCTGCACGCGACTCCTTAAAACCATAAGTGTTCGCGTTAGCAATATTATTACTGGTGGTATTTAAATCTAGTTGCGCGGCCGATAATCCGCTCAAAGATATATATGACATATTATAATCTCCTATCTGGCTAGCGAGTTACGCTTTGCCTACTTCTAGTACTTCAGAAAGTCGAACTGGCGATTCAAATCCAGCCAGATTAAGCAGTACATTTCCATCACCTTTGCCCAACAGCACGCTGTTTACATTGGCATAACTTGACACTTCAAACGCTTTGTTTGCGCCGTCAACTAGCCCAGATGCTGAGACTTTATATTTACCTGCTGGCAAGAAATTTCCTTTGCCGTCTTTGCCATCCCATTCCACCCGGTTATCACCAGCAGGCTTGGCCCCGACATCGAATGTTCTTACTAACTGGCCGGCTTCATCTTGTATCCGAACCAGCACATTCTTCATCGATTCAGGTAACTTCACCATGGCCGCCATGCCGCCATCGGCTTCTTTTAAGCCGGCCGCTCCCGGCACCAATACATCACGTCCGACGAGCGTCGATGCCTGTAATGCTTGATTAGAAGTCATTGAAGAATTGAGGTTCTCAAACTGATGATTCATTTTCCCGATGCCGTCAACCGTTGCGAAAGACGCCATCTGAGCAATCATCTGATCATTACTGACAGGTTTAAACGGATCTTGCTGTGCAAGCTGCTTAGTCAGTAATGACAAGAAATCTTCTTGTTTGAGGTCCTGCTTACCCGTAGTTTCTTCGGGTTTATCCTTATCTTGCAGCGCTTTCAATTGATCGAGATAGGATAAGCTGCTTTGACCAAGTTTATCTATACCAGCCATACGCTAACTCCTTATTGCCCCATCTGCAGCGTGCGCAGCAGCATTTGTTTACTTGCATCCGCGACCTGCACATTCGTCTGGTATGAGCGAGAGGCGGAAATCATATTGGCCATTTCTTCCATTACATTGACATTGGATTTGTATATGTAGCCTTCTTTATTCGCTAAAGGGTGTTCCGGGTTATACTCCGCCGTCAATGGCTTGTTACTTTCAACGATGCCAAGCACTCTAACCGGCACCGTATCATCATCGTTGTACATCGCCTTATTGAGCTCTGCGCCAAAGATTGCGTGTCTGGCTTTATAAGTGTCTTTCGCCGAGCTCGATACACTATCAGCATTGGCCAAGTTACTAGAGGTCGTGTTTAGACGAACAGACTCGGCACTCATCGCTGAACCAGTCACGTCAAATACATTAAATAAACTCATCTAGCTACTCCCCTGTAATCGCTTTGGTCAAATTCTTAAATTTGCCGCCTAAAAAATCCAGCGACGCTTGATGGCGAATTTGATTTTGCATAAACAAGTTACGTTCGAGATCAACATCAACCGTATTGCCATCCCCTGTATCTGGTTGGGTTGGTACGCGGTAAAGTTTCTCTCCCGTGACTGCGAATGTGGCAGGAATGTGCCGACCATCGGTGCGGCTCAGTGAAATCGAAGCGCCAGACGTTGCCGCTTGCAACGCTTTACTGAAATCCATTCCTCTTGCTTTATAGCCAGGGGTATTAGCCTGAGCAATATTCGTCGATATCACCTCAGCATTGCGTTCACGCACGCCAACTGTGTACTGATGAATCCCTAAAGCGCTGTCAAAAGAAATAGCCATATTCGCCTCTACTTAACACTGTCCTTATCTACCCTAAATATTTAGCAATATGTATACCAACTTATAAACTCAAAATACATTTGCTCTTGGTTACTATTGAGAAAGAAATAGAGCAAGAACTGCTCCAACGCCCCTTCATGTACTCTGCACAGACTCAATAAGCTATCACCTAGTAACAAAAAACCCAGTGAAAACACTGGGCTTGTTAAGTGAGCTGCTGTTTATAACAACTTATAAATGATGCCTGGATTGCAACGAACCATCTCAAATCTATCAGTCAACCCAGTTAAAGACTCCGATGCCCCGAGCAACAGGTAGCCCCCTGGGTTTAAACACCCAGCCATTTGATTCAAGACTTGAGACTTCATATCAGGGGAAAAATAGATCAATACATTGCGGCAAAAAATAATATCGAACTTACCCAGCAAAGTGTAATTCTCCATCAGATTTTGCGGACGAAAGTTCACCAAGCGCTTCACGTTGTCTTTCACTTTCATCCGGCCATCTCCGGCGTCTTCAAAAAATGTACGACGACGCTCAGGCGACAGGCCTCGCCCCAACGCTAAGTTGTCATAAATCCCAGCGCGACACATATCTAACATGCTGGCTGAAATATCTGTGGCCGTAATTGCAACGCTGGAGATCATTCCTGGTTTTCGCTGCTGCGTCTCAAGTGCTGTCATTGCCATAGAATACGGTTCTTGCCCCGATGAACTTGCCGCAGACCAAATCTTGACCGAGCGTTTATTGTTCGCCGCCATCTCCGGCAATAATTTTTCAGCAAGCACGGCAAATGGATAGGTATCACGAAACCACAGCGTTTCGTTCGTGGTCATGGCATCCACCGCGGCTACTCTCAATTCGCGATTGCGCCCAGAGACAACATCTCTAAGCAGATCTGATAAAGACGCCAAGCTGAACTTAGACACTAAAGGACTAAGCCGACTACGAACTAGATACTGTTTGCTGTCCCCAAGAACAATGCCACACTGGGACTCTAAAAAACGACTAAAGTCGCGATACTCCTGATCGCTTATAGTGATCGCTGTCATTAATATCTCTTTATTTGGTTACCGCAGCTTTCACGGCATTACCAAGTTCGTCAGGATTAAATTTCGCTATGAATGCGTTAGCACCCACTCTCTCCACCATAGCTTGGTTAAAGACACCACTCAACGATGAATGCAGAATAACGTATAAATCTTTAAGCTCGGCATGACGCCGGATTTCCGCTGTCAGCGTATAGCCATCCATCTCTGGCATCTCAATATCCGATATCACTAAGGAAATTTGATTGTAAATACTGCCCTCGGCACTCATTTCAACCAATTTGTCGTAAGCTTCTTTGCCATCTTTCACCGCAATGACTTCAAACCCAATCGAAGTGATCGCCCGCTCGACTTGACGACGTGCGACCGTGGAATCGTCGGCAATCAAGATCTGGCGAACAATTTCATTCTCAGCCTCAGCTTCCGCGATTTCTTCACCTATCGACGAATCCATGGTCTCATCCATTGGCGCGATTTCCGACAAGATCTTCTCTACATCAAGGATTTCAACCAGTTCATTATCGATATTTGTGACTGCAGTCAGATAATTAGCTTTACCCGCGCCATCAGGCGGTGGCAGAATAGCCTCCCAGTGCATATTGATGATACGTTCCACCGAAGTCACCAAAAAGGCCTGAATAGTTCGGTTAAACTCTGCAATGACCACAAAGCACTTTTCCACCTCGACGGTTTGTCGCCCTCCTATCGCCAAACTTAAATCGATAACGGAAACAGTATGCCCACGAATATGCGCCACCCCTCTCACCAAGCGGTGTAAATTGGGCATGGACGTGAGCTTCGGGCATTGTAGAACCTCTTTCACCTTGAACACGTTGATCCCATAACGCTGACTGCCCATCAGCCGAAACGTCAATAGCTCAAGTCTATTTTGACCAACGAGTTGCGTACGCTGATTCACCGAATCAAGAATACCCGACATAAACCCATCTCCATCTCAAACTTGTATAATAAAAGTGATAGTCTAAATTTAGGCGAAGTTAAAACCAGAGAGTTAGAATGTTCGACTTCAATATACGTTCATATCCTTTGTCCATTAAGTGTAGAGCTTTATTAAAATATTTTTACCTGAGTATCAGCTTTTTCTGTTTTTTCTTTGCAGGCAACGTTTATTCTGCCACCCAAGAACAAATTGTAAAAATACAACAAGCCGCACAAAATCATGTACTCAACACGGTTAATGCACCTGCGGGTAGCCAATTAAGCGCCCACGCGTCCTATATTGACTCTAGGATACGAGCAACCATTTGTAAGCTTCCTTTAAAAACATCGTCATCAAACAATTCGACGACGAGCAGTAACATTACCGTTCTCGTTGAGTGTCCGAGCGATAATTGGAAGGTCTATGTTCCAGTAAAACTGACGCTGCTTGGCCCACAGATGGTGGCAAGTAAAAGCCTCAACCGGGGGCAAATTGTCACCGAGCAGGACATTTCTACGGCCATGGTAGATCTGTTACGTCAGCGCAGGCAAGGCTTCTCTTCAGCAAGTGGAATTGTGGGCTCAAAATTAAAGAGAAACGTGCGAGCTGGGGAAGCCATTGAAAGTAATGACATTTGCTTAGTATGCCGAAATGAGAACGTCGTAATCCGAGCCGTTGCAAATGGAATGGCCATTACCACGAAAGGAACCGCCTTATCTGATGGCTCACAAGGCGAACAGATAAAAGTGAAAAATAGTAAATCCAACCGTATAATTGAAGGAAGAGTGACAGGAATCGCTGAAGTAACCGTACAGTTTTGATTGCCCAACAGAACGTCCAGATTCATGTAGATGAATTGTTAAGCAAAAAGTACTAAAGTAATTCCTTTCTATGTCGATACTACAACTGTACAGGTTCGGGTTTTTGTAATAAGGCTAATTTATGGCAGGTATAGATAACATACGTTCTGGCCAATCGATGACCTCGTCTTCGACGAGAGACTCCTCTCGATCTGAGGCTAGATCAACGGGGAACACAAAGAGCGCGGAGAAACAATCAACCGTGCGTAATGAAGATGCTGTTTCGCTCAGTCAGCAAAGCAAAGATATTGGTAAAATGCACAACCAAATGGCTGCACGACCAACCTTTGACAGCGCTAAAGTAGCTGCCATCAAAGAAGCAATCGCAAATGGCTCCTACTCTGTCGATCCAGAAAAGCTGGCCGATAACATCATCAAGTTTGAACATGAGCTCAGAGGTGCCTCTGACTAACAAGAGTAATGGATAAATGGCGGCATTAGACAGCCTATTAGATTTTCAACTCAAAAACGCTCAAGATCTTTCTTTATTGTTGGAGAAAGAAAAGCTCGCGATCACCTCACGCATAGCAAAAGACATCGAAAAACTAGCCAACCAGAAATTAGAACTCATTTCCCAACTGCAAAATACCGACCAGCGTATTGGTCAACACCCCGACTTATCTAGCCTGGATAGTAACCCAACCTTCAGCCAAAAAGTGGATGTAATTCGATCCATCGTCCATGATTGCCAGCAAGCCAACATCGCCAATGGCGAAGCGCTACAACGTGCCCAATTAAGCTTTAACAAGCTAAACAACCTGATGCAACAAAGCCAAGGAAAAATGGGTATGACATATAATGCGGGTGGACAAGCGCAGACTATTTCCACATTAGGCACCAACATCAAAGCCTAGTGAGTGATCTCTAAAAAGATAAAAACCCAAAGCGGTAGATTAATGGCCGCTTTGGGTTTTTATCTTTAGCCTTTTGCTTAAAACAACGTCTGCTGTCGGTTTTCTGGCACTTGCTGCACTTCACCAAATTCACGCAGTTTGTTCATTTTTAAGATATCAAGTCTCAACTCTGTTACATAACTGTCGCCAACTTTGTAAGCTCTGACTACCTCGGCGCCGCGAATAACGCCATCTACCGCCCCGGAAGTTAATTCAGTGCCCAGCCTTTGGTCTTTAAGATCTGCTCTGCCGCTGACACGCATACCATAGACTTGTTCTGCCAACTCTCTATAAGCGTCAATTTTCGATGCACGCATCGCTCTGACTTGCTTCTCAGCAACGTTACGCCCTTTTTGCTCACTAATACTGGCATAGCCAACTGCCGTCAGCCAATTTTCTTGGCGAATCGCTGTTAGCGGCTGACACCCTACAGTCAAAATAACGACGATGATTAATAGACACTTTTTCATAACCACACTCCTTATGGTCGCAAAATCACGGTATAAGGCTGGCGAATCGTCGGATCTGAGCGAATAATCACTCCATCTTCTGTTCGCATACTATTCAAAGTATCCAGATCTCGTCCAATCCTATCGGCAGGGAGGAAACCTTGAGCGGTCGCAACCACAATTCTGGACTGCATCCCCACCACACGGGCGTTGATTAAAACACCACCTTCTTGACGCAACATGGTTCCAGTTAACACATACTGGATTTCCTGTTCCTGAGCCAAATCTTTCCAATCGCGGCTGAACGCAAAATCACCTTGTTGAGTCACCTGAATTGAGCCCGTTGTTTTAAAATCTACAACCTTAAATCCGCGCCGCTGAAACTGATAAATAAAGCCTTCAGAGACCGAATTTCCTAGCCAGTTCGTCGCATCAAGATTTTGTAAATCAACAAAAGAAGTCACTGCTATCGGTGTTCTGGCGGACACGCTAGTATTCGAAACCATCAAATCTTCCGTCATACTTTGTATGAAAAAATCTAAGGTATGGCGAGGACTTTCCATCAACATAAACTGTGACCCATTGTACTGTTCTTTACCATTGTAAATAGGGGCATAAGCGCAGGCCGTAAGTAAGACCACAGGTAGTAAAAGTAGCCATTTTTTCATTCTCTTTTTCTCCAGAGTTCCAATCTGATGCGAACTGATTAACATCCTGACTCAGCTGGAACATTAATTGCTTTCCTGATCATAGTTACATTTTGAAAGCAGTGTTTAGAGTCACTGAAAATAAACTAGCAATTTTTGTACCCGAGTGGTGATACCTTATGAAAAATCGTTTCCTATTATTTCTGATGAGCTGTGTTTGGCTACTCTTCTCTAGCCAAACCATGGCCAATTGGTATGAAGTGACTGGAACCTCAACCGTCGTTGCGTCTAAAGAGGTAGCCAAGGTGCATGCTCTCGAAGATGCCATTTACCGCGCTGTCACCTTTTCAGGAGCTGATATCGCCAGTATTAGTAGTATTCGTCCACTACTGCATGCCGATCAAAAAGAGTACCAGTTTGCTAACAGCGAAGTGCGCTACATCTTGGTTAACCGTTATATCTCCAGCAATAACATCATGTACGCGTCGATTCGGGTAGATATCTACCCATCGGCAACAGGTTGCCACATCAGCCAATATAAAAAGCCGCTTCTGCTCAGCAATATTGATATCGTGGCGCCTCAGCAAGCAGTCATGGGCCAAATTTATTCCGTCGGCGACGACTTTACCAAAATCGTCAACAACCAGATCAGCGAGCAATCGGCGAGCTTCATTTCCGTCGGCACCACGGATTATGCTATCCCTGAAAACGACCCAACTCGAATCCAGATGATCTCGCAAGATACTGGCGCTCAATATGTCGTTACTGGCGAAATCACCGATCTCACCGCAACCGTTGAAAGCAAGTTGCTCAAAAGCGATGTCATAAACCGCCAATTTGCTCTAGACGTAAAAGTATATGATGGCAAAACTGGCCATCGCATTTTTAAGAAGAAGTACCGTGAAGTTGCAAAGTGGCCATTTGCCAAAACAAGCCAAGTCGATACTCGAAGCGCGCGCTTTTGGGCATCAACCTATGGCGAGACATTAGTCCGGGTTAGCCGAAATATTATGCTCGATCTTGAATCGGAGCTAGCGTGTAAAATTACCCTTCCAGAAGTCGTGGCCAAATTTGGCAACCAAGTGACCATGGACCTTGGCCGTATTCACGGTGTCAAAGTCGGCGATAAACTCCATTTATGGCATACCGGGTCATTTATTGACCAACACGGCTTACCACGTACCAAAGTGTCACAAACCGATATCACCTTAACCGTAACTCGCGTGTACGAGAGTGGATCAGAGCTCAATATCGATCAGGAAGACATGGCATCTAGCGTGCAGATTGGCGACGTTATGAACAAACAGAGCTAAAACAAAGAATTGAGGGTTAACTTCTTTGATCATTTTAGTATGATAGAAGCTAAGCTCCCGTGGCACAGCTGGATAGCGCAGCCCCCTCCTAAGGGGCAGGTCGAGTGTTCGAATCACTCCGGGAGCGCCATATTTAAATGGCTAAGCGGTGAGTAACCACTTAGCCTTTTCTCTTTTTAAATTTCTGTGTAGCAAATATGTAGCAGATTTTTTGTTGAATAAAAAACGATAGTGTTACTCAGTACACAAAACTCATGCGGACTATCTGGGGTATTTTAGCTGCTCACGTACATTCATTAGCGCATAACCCAGTAAATTGAGCCCTTGCCAGTTTTTCGGTACCCATGCGTTGGGATCATCAGCAGCTAAACCTATCCCCCAAATTTTATCTACTGGGCTTGCCTCGACTAGCACTCTAGTATCAGTACTAAGTAAAAAATCCAAAAGCTCGGGATTTTTCTCAAACTTAAGTTTATTTGCTCTAACAACGATCTCAAACCGCTCTCGATTCCATATTTCTTCATCAAAGTTACATACCTTCCGACCAAGCATTTTAACCTCATTCGGATGGCAGCTATTAATGACTTTCTGAGCGATTTCGCTGCCATCAAATAACGTCGCTTTGTGATACATCATGTAATGCTCAGCCGTAGCAAAGTGAATCCCATTTTCTTGAAAAGGAGAATCATACCATTGGCTTAAGCAACTTTTTGACACACCAGACTTGGGCTTCTGATGCCCCCAAAAGAATAAGTATTCTGATTTTCCACCTTGAGATAGAAGACCTATAAGTTGTTCATTCGATTGAACTCGCACGAATATCTCCATATTTAGATTCATATGGTATTACGACAAAATTTAAAAGAGGGAGTCGAGAGCTATCAGGAGCGACGCGTTTGAGAAGGGCGTTGTTGAACAAATCAGGTTGAAGACAGATCTTACCTACGCTTAGCTTCCGTTAGTGTCTAACAGGCATACCTAGTCCTATGACTTTGTTCATGGCTTTGACATTAGCGAGTGCCTCACCGACTTGAGCGTTGTAATGCCTTAAGCTCAATTGACCGCTAGTGAGTCCTTTGTATCGAGACATGGCCGTCTCAGACAGGGAGCGGTCATGGTAACCAGAGTCGATTTTCCATTGGGTTAACGTGTCATTTTTTAACGCTTTAACTGCTTCGTTTCTTGGGTGCCCATCATCCC